>JACFNJ010000258.1 GCA_019454865.1 Bacteroidia bacterium | reverse complement strand
CTTATCTCTCTGTTTTTGAATTTCTCGTTCATACGAGCTAATGCCTTACTTGTACGAGCAAACAAAACAATACCATTAACCGGCATATCCAACCGATGAATTACTCCTAAAAAAACATCTCCGGGTTTATTATATTTTTGTTTAATATAACTTTTTACTTCTTCTTCTAAAGATAATGGCTTATTAGGCTCCGATTGAACGGTTTGCCCACTACGTTTAACTACCGCTATTAAGTGGTTATCTTCAAAAAGAACTTGAATAGCCAAAACTAATATTGCTCTTTTTCGTTAGGAAAATCAACGGTTTTAACATCATTAACATATTGTTCAACCGCACCTTTTATTTCATCGTAAAGGTTTAAGTATCGCCTCAAAAACTTAGGAGAAAAATCTTTGTTTATACCCAACATATCGTGTGAAACCAGCACCTGTCCATCTACATGAGGTCCTGCTCCAATACCAATAATTGGAATTTTTATTTCGCTAGCAACCTGTTTTGCTAATGCACTTGGAATTTTTTCTAATACAATTGCAAAACATCCGGACTCCTCTAAAAGCTTTGCATCTTCCAATAATTTCTTTGCTTCTGCATCTTCTTTAGCACGTACTTCGTAGGTACCAAATTTATAAATACTTTGAGGGGTAAGTCCCAAATGCCCCATTACCGGAATTCCGGCAGTTAAAATACGTTTTATTGATTCCACTACTTCTGCTCCGCCTTCTAATTTTACTGCGTGAGCCTCGGCTTCCTTCATAATGCGAATTGCAGAGTTTAATGCTTCTTTTGAATTACCTTGATATGAACCAAATGGTAAATCAACTACCACTAAACAACGATTAACAGCACGAATAACTGCAGCCGCATGTGAAATCATTTCATCCAAAGTAATGGGTAAAGTAGTTTCAAAACCGTGCATTACGTTACTTGCAGAATCTCCAACCAATAACACATCTATTTTTGCATCATCAAAAATACGTGCCATGCTGTAATCGTATGCAGTGAGCATCGAAATTTTTTCGCCACGCATTTTCATTTCTTGCAAAACGTGAGTTGTTATCTTTTTAACTTCTTTATAGGTGCTCATATCTTGTATTTCAAACATCAAAAGTAGGCGTTTATTTGTAATAGGCAATATTTGAAAAACTGTAATTTGGTATTAAAATATTAGCTTTATATTCGCACCTTATGAAAAATAATATCCTTGTTTTCATATTTATAATCTTAGGATTTTCAGCATGTGATAATTCAATTGATATAAATGCGCCATGGAGAGAAACACCTGTAGTATTTGCTATAATTGACTTAGGACAAGACAGCCAGATTATTCGTATTCAAAAAACATTTCAGAACGATGAAAACACAAGCAATAGCGATGTTTCAGCAATTGCCGACTCACTTTTTCTTAAAAACATTTCCGTACGTATAACAAGCAACAATAATCCTAATGCATACAAAGACTTTATACGTTTAGCGCCAAGAAAAGAAGCAGGTTTCTTTTCAAATAAAGATTCAAGTTATTGGGGTGCATATATGCCTAATTGGTTTGCAGGTGGTATAAGTTATCAATTTAAAATTCACAGCAATGAAACCGGAAAAGATTATATAGGAAATACAAAAATGGTAGGCAAAGCCACAATACAATACTTAGCTACTATTGATTTAATAAACCACGATATTCAAACTTTTTTATATAAAATAGATGACCTTGGATTAGAGCACGCAGCATTAATGGACCTAATAGTACGAGTAAATTATAATGAAGTAAATTTAGCTAATACGGCTGACACTACAGTAAAATATGTTGACTATTATGCAAAAAAATTGGTTTCAACCTCAACATTTAATCAACCACGATACTCACAATCCATCAATAAAAAGGAGTTTGCAGCTGGCATAAAACAAGAACTTACGCCTAATGCAAACGTAAAAAGAACGTTTAAATCATTAGAATTTGTGGTATTAGGATACAACTCCGATTATAAAGATATGCTCCTAATAAATGCCCCTAGCGGAAGTATTATTCCTAAATTTGGTGAATACACAAATATTAGTAACTCTATTGGAATTTTTGCTTCCAGAACAACTACAAAGGGTACACAAAATCTTAATGCCCTCTCAATTGATTATTTGAATAACTCAGTTCTGAATCCTTAATCAGCTAATTACTGACAAAAAAACACCTCAATTGTAAGTCAGGACAATAATTACTGCCAAATTAATCATAATAAACTGCCAAATTAGTGTTGGCACTGCTATTGAAAAAAAAGTAGCAAACACAAATTAATATGAGCAAAGTAATAGGTATAGACTTAGGAACCACAAATTCATGCGTTGCCGTAATGGAAGGTAACGAACCTGTGGTAATTACAAACAGCGAAGGAAGAAGAAAAACATCTTCCATT
>JACFNJ010000010.1:6547-23937 GCA_019454865.1 Bacteroidia bacterium | reverse complement strand
CTGGTAATTTTTAATTGAATAACCGTCTGAATTTAAAATAGTCCAAAAAGCATCAGTAGCTCCGTTTGAAGGAAGTTGGAAAGGACCATTAGGCACATGTACCGTCATTGTGTTTTCAAAAAAACCGGTTACATGTATATATCCACTTTCAATGTGTATATTGTTTACTTGCTGTCCACCAATACCTGAAAACCTACGCACCCAAATAAATTCACCAAATGAATTATACTTTGCAACAAACCCATCGTATTGACCTTGGGAAGTTACAACGGCTTGTCCTACACCAAAATCCATATCTACACTACCGGAAAAATAACCTGCAACATATATATTACCATTTGCATCAGTTGCAGTTGATGTAACACTTGTTGGACTGTTACCAAAGGAATGGGACCAATTTATTACAGGTGCCTGGGCATTAGTATTAAAAAGAAACCCAATAAAGACTAATGAAAAAATAAAGTATCTCATATAAATAATAATTAACTGTGCTCAAAAGTGATATATTTATTATATCCTTTTTAAGCCATTTTATAAAAGTTGGTTTTTAGTTTATGAAATACTCATTTGAATTCATATTGTCATTAAATTAAAAATATTACCCCTTTAAAAACTATAAGTCCTATTTCATATACTAAAACAGCATATTCATAAATTACACCTTAAATTACTTTATTACACTTTTATATTTGTATTACAAATCATGATATATCGGTTAATTCTGCTTTTTTTCTTTCTTTCAATTAAATCGTTAGCACAAAATCCGTATGCTATATTTATAGGTGAGCAGCAAGGTTTACCTTCAAATACTGTATATAATATTTTACATGACAATGCAGGTTATACATGGGTTGCAACGGAGGAAGGGCTTAGTAAATACGATGGATTTAGTTTTAAAACATACACAAGCCAAAAACAAACATCAATACCCGGTAGTAATATTAATGAAGATGTAATTGGTAGAATTTGGTATCAAAACTTTGATGGATACTGCTACTATACTGAAAACGACACACTAAAACCATTGCAGCAATCATTTCCAATAAATTACAACCCAATAGGCATTACCGATAATTATTTATTTTTAATACAAACCAAGGGGATAGATGTATATAGCATAAGCACTTTAAAAAAAATAAAAACAATTTCCGCTCCATTTACTTTTAAAAATATTCAACACAGTGAATTTATAAATAATACGTTCTATTTTATTGAAAATTTCACCTTATATAAAATTGATGACAGGCTAATTATAGAAAAAGTTTGCACCTTACCGTTTAATCAAAAATCAAACTTATTATTGATTACTGAACTACTGAATAAACCGGTAGTATTCGAAAAAAAATCAAACGAAAAATTACTCACCTATTCTAACTTAGAAGGTAAATTGCAAACATTGCGGTTGCCTGATGACATGTTAATTCATGGCACAGCCAATATTGATGGATATTTCTGCATTTATGGTAACAAGGGCATTTTATTGTACAAAAACAAGCAATTAATTTACCATTGGTTTAAAGATAATAGTATAACACATCTATCCAAAGATTATTTAGGAAACTATTGGATTGGAACGTTAAATAATGGCATATATGTTATCCCGGATATTGATAATGTTAGTTTTTCAATTGCAGATGAGCCTACGCGTATTATAAGCAACGCGCAAGGGCATTATGTGTTTAATAAGTTTGGAGCGTGTAATTTATTTTCTTTCAATTTTGAAAACAAAAAACCAATTTACCAGTTACACAACACACCAATATACTATGCTTTTTTAGATGAAAGCAAAAACATATTCTACACCTCATCGTTAGGTATGAATATATTTAACCTTAACACACATACACAAAAAACTTATTATCAGTATGCACTAAAAGAGGTGGCTAAAGTAAACGATTCCTATATGGCATTTGCAATAAGTGGGTTAGCATTATTGTATAAAAACGGGAATACTAAAACTACTTGGGACAGTATTTTTAACACATTAGACCAAGGGATAGAACCAAGCATGAAAGTTTTATTTAAAAACAGTAGGGTAAGAACAATTGCTTATAACCAAACAAATGATGCAATCTATATAGGAACTAACATTGGATTACACAAAATCACACCACTACATAAAAACGAAATATTATTAGACGAAAACAAAATATATGCAAAGCAAATAGTAACAATTAATAATTGTATTTATATACTCAATACCAAAAACAAACTCTATTTAACTACAAACGATAAAAACTTTAGCCTACTAAATAATAACTTAGCAATAGAAAATATTAAAGGAATACGCAAAATTAATGATAACCTACTTTGTGTGTATGGCGAAAACAAGCTTATGGTATTAAATGGTTTGCACCCCGACAGTGTATTTTATGAAACACAGCTTAATATTAACTCTTCAACAATTAAAGATTTAAGTTTTTACAACAATACATTATATGTATTAGCAGACAATACAATTATTAAACTCCAACTAAACAATAAACAACAAAATAAGATGGAGTCGTTATTTTATATTGATAATACAACGGTAAATGGAAAAAGTATAAACCTTAATAATTCTATTTTAAAACATACCGAAAATAATATTAGTATAAGATATGCCATACTAAATTATGCAAAAAGCAATGAGGATAAACTATACTACTCATTAAACCAAACAAATTGGGAAATGCTTCCTAATAACTCAAGAACATTGCAATTTGCTGCGCTTGAGTCGGGTGTTTATACCGTGTATTTTAAACTAAACAATACAGTACTACAAAGTTCAACATTGCATTTTGAGATAAAAACAGCATGGTGGAAACGTTGGTGGTTTATACTTACTTGTTTATTAATTATAAGCACAATGGTTTATTCCTATTACAAATGGCAATACTCAATATTACAAAAAAGAAATATTCTGCTTAACCAAAACATTAAACTTGAAAAAGAGCTAAACAAATCGGTATTAACTGCAATTAAGTCGCAAATGAATCCGCACTTTTTTTACAATGCACTTAATACAATTCAAGCTTACATTTTTACTAATGACAGAACCAATGCTGCAAACTACTTAAACAAGTTTTCAAAACTTACACGAAGTATTTTAGAAATGTCTGACAAAGAATTGGTAACTCTTAAAGATGAATTAGATGCATTAGAACTATATCTGTCATTAGAAAAAATGCGTGTAGAGGATGAATTAAATTATACAATAAATACAGATGCCGAATTGGATATTGAAACAATAAAAATACCGCCTATGCTAATTCAACCACACATAGAAAATGCCATAAAACATGGGCTATTACATAAAGAGGGAGAAAAAACATTAGCTGTTTCTATTCAATCATCTGCTGAAAACAAACTAACAATAACAGTGGATGACAATGGCATTGGCAGAAAACGTGCACAAGCATTAAATGCACTAAAAAACCAAAAACACGAATCGTTTTCAACTGAAGCAAACCAAACACGATTGGAATTAATGAATAAACTTAGAAATACCGGAGCTTCATTAACTATTACAGATAAATACGATAAACAAAACAGACCAACAGGAACTTTAGTAACTATAACCATACCCTATTAATTAAAAAAATGTATAAAGCATTAATTATTGACGATGAAAAAATGGCTCGAACTTTATTAGAGAGCGTATTAAAAGAGTTTCACAACGACATAGAAATAGTTGACTCATGTAAAGACCTTCCTACAGGTGTAAAATCAATTAGAAAAAACAATCCCGACTTGGTGTTTTTAGATATTGAAATGCCCGGACATAGCGGACTTGAATTGTTAGATTTTTTCGAGAAAGATGAAATTAAATTTAAAATAGTTTTTGTAACCGCATACAACCAATATGCTATACATGCCTTACGCTTATCAGCTGTTGATTATATACTTAAACCTATTGATGTAGAAGAATTAAGTCAGGCTATTGACAGATTCAAAACATCCAAACAAGCCAAAGAGAGTTATCAAATATTAAAACAAAATTTAGCTGGTGTTTCTTCACCCAAAATGGCAATTTACACTGTGAGCTCAATAAAATTTATTGAAATTAAAGATATTATTTTTTTAAAAGCAGAAGGTTCATACACGCTTATTACACTTAAAAACCAAACGGTATTAACAACCAGCAAAGCACTTAAATTTTATGATGACCTTTTAAGTTCGTATGATTACTTTTTTAGAAGTCACAAATCGTATATAATTAATTTAAATTACGTTAGAGAATATATAAAAGCAGACGGTGGATCATTAATTATGGAGGGAGAACTTACCGCTGGTATTTCAATAGACAAATCGGATGAATTGATAAGAAAAATGGGGCTATAATAACACTCCTTCCTTATCTTATTTTATCAATACCAAAATTAATTTACAACCTTTTTTTACAAAAGAGGCTGTCTTTTTAAGACAGCCTCTTTGAGTAAACTATTTACTTGTAATTATTGTTTTATTACTTTTTGAGTAAATACTTCATTGTTATCTTTTGCTTTTAGATAATATACACCCGGTATTATATCTTTTAAATCCAGTTGATTTAAATTATTTGGCAATAATGTTTCTTTCAAAACTACTTTTCCTTCTATGTTATAAAGAACCGCTTCAAAAGGTTTTGAAAACATTTGGTTAATAATTATTACATTGGAAGTAGGATTAGGATATACAGATAGCGATTGATTTTGATTAACATTACTAATTAATCCTGTTGAACTACTACCAGTATTAATCGAATAAAATCCTAAAAAATATGCTCCAACATTTGCGCCCGTAGCGGGCATAGTGTGGCTTCCAAATTCAATGTTTGTTGAAAACACTCCTACACCAATTAAATTATTATTGGATTGTACCATGTGCTCCATAGTACCACCTGCAGTACCGCCATTAGCTTTAACTAAAGAAGCTAGTGTGCCTGTTTTTTCGTACTGTGCAACAAATTGTTCAGAAGGTAATAAGTTAGAAGATTTCTTAACCTCTACACTATCCGTTGCAGAAGATTGTAAGTATAAATTGCCATTGGTATTACCACATACATAAACTTTACCATTTACAAATTGTACGCCCAAAAGCGGACCATGTAATACATTAGCAGAACCAGTTACTTTAGATAACACCCTTGTCCATGCAGCAGTTCCATCAGTTCCATTAATTTTCACTAAATACCCTTGTCCTTTTTTAATACCATAGCTTGATGTAAAATTACTTGCCATACCACATGCATAAAAATCCCCATCATCATCTGCTGTAAGTCCGTATAAATTCGCAGCACTGTTATCATCATCATACGTAACAGCCCATTGTGCCAAACCTGATGTATTAAACTTTACTATAAAAAATGAAGCTTGGTTGTAACTTAAAGTTTTGCTATTACCAAAGTTAATTGCTGTTGATGAACCCAAGCTATAAGCAGCAAAAGCTACCTGATTGCTTTGTGCAATTAAATAACTAGGTACACATCCTCCGCCTTTTGTTGCTACTACCCAGTTGTTTGTTCCATCCATATCAAACTCTGCCAATATTGAAACATTATTACCATAGTCACTAAGCGGATAGTTAGTACTACCAAATTTAAAATTACGTCCGGTTACATGTGCCAGCCAATATACTTTATTGCCTACTACCTTTACATCAATACCCTGATCTGTGCCGGGTGCTGAACCTTCGTATTCACCTAAACGGTGCCACCATATTTTACCGGTTGAGTTTACTCTTGCTATAAAAGCATCACTTGTATATAATCCGGATGCTGTATAAAAAGGAGTAATGGAATCGTTACCAAAACTTAATGTTCCATTTACTTTACCGGTAATAATAGCACCACCTTGTCCATCATCACAAATTGATGTAATTTGGTGTGAATAGCCAATGAAACTTGTTCCTGTTAATGTTGTACTCCAATCTTCGGTGTTGGATGAATTGTATTTTGACAATTTAAGCCCACGTGACCAGAAATAACCTCCATCCGATGTTGGAATTACTGTACCCTGTTTGGTTGATGCCAATATATTTACATCCAATTTAGTAAAACCGGACACCCCAACATTTTGGGCTTGTGAAGTTGCTACTGAGGCGAGCAATACCATGTTTAGTAATATTTTTTTCATTTGTATTAATAATTTCAACAATAATACAGCATGTGAATTGTCAACTTCAATAGGTTAATTATACTATTTTTAAATACATAACTTTTTAGTATTTCATCTCAAAAAATAAAAACAAAAAAATAGGCACAATTACTTGCTTATATTTACTAACCGCTGAAATAGATAAACGTTACTATATATTTGAATCAATCAGAATTATCCAACTAATGAAAATTGCAGTACTTACAGGAGCCGGAATTAGTGCCGAAAGTGGATTACAAACCTTTAGAGGAAATAATGGATTATGGGAAGGATACAACATATATGAAGTGGCAACCCCGGAGGCTTGGAATAAAAACCCTACATTGGTTCAAGAGTTTTACAACATGCGCAGAAAAAACGTATTGGCAGCCAAACCCAATGCAGCTCATTTTGCATTAGTTGAACTTGAGAAATACCACCAAGTGCAAATAATTACCCAAAATGTAGATGACCTGCATGAGCGTGCCGGAAGCAAAAACATAATACATCTGCATGGTAAAATTACACAATCGCGAAGTACCTTAGACCCAAATTTGGTGTATGACATACAAGGATGGGAGCTAAAAATGGGTGATAAATGTGAATTGGGTAGTCAGCTTCGCCCACACATAGTTTGGTTTGGTGAGGCTGTACCGATGATAGATAATGCAATTGAACTGGTAAAAAATGTAGATTTACTTTTAATAATTGGCACATCGTTGCAAGTATATCCGGCTGCAGGATTAGCAACGGAGGTTGATACAAACACAAAAATAATAGTAGTAAATACAGAAAAAATTCATTCGTTTTCTACTAACGCAAATGTTCAGTTCATACAAGGGAATGCAACTGTAGAAATACCGAAAATAGTAGAAGAATTAAAGGTATTATAGTTTGTAATAAAGAATGAAATTAATAATCTTGCATAAAAAATTATGAGTGAAAATATACCATGTACGCAATGTGGCAGTGAGTTTACCTACCCACAAGATAATTTAATTATTTGCAGTCAATGTTTTTATGAGTTTGACCCAAACGAAATACAAAAAGGCGAACAAATAGTAGATAGCAATGGCAATGTATTGCAAAACGGAGATACTGTAATAGTAATAAAAGATTTACCGGTAAAAGGTGCACCAAAGCCTGTAAAATCAGGAACCAAAGTAAAAAATATTCGTCTAAACCCGGATAGCGACCATAATATTGACTGCAAAATTGACGGTTTTGGCTCTATGGCGCTAAAATCAGAATTTGTAAGAAAAGCGTAAATATTCTATTAAGATTTAATGTTTACGTTTCATCCTTATTAACTTTAATTTCCAATAATCAAATGTAATGCCTATAAGTAAAACTGCTGTGGCAAGCAACATTACATGTAAACCAAATTGTGAGTATAATATACCACTGATAACTCCTCCTATAAAAAAGAAACTAATTATTGTTAAACGAAGAAAAATTGAAGAATATAATTTCTTCTTTGTTTCAATTTGTTTATAAAAAAAGAGTTGAGATAGTTCAATCCCTAAATCGGTAAACAAACCAGTAAGATGTGTTGTACGTACTGTAGCATTAGAAATTGATGTTACTAATGAGTTTTGTAATCCCATAGTAAATAACAATAAAAAAGCTAAATAATCGGGTTCAATTGATGAAAAAATTTCTTGCCAAAAACTAGCTATTAATAGTAATAATGCCTCCAATATGCCAGGAACAGCAAATACATAGCTTTCCTTACGTTTATGTAAATATTCAACCAAAAAATTTGATACAAAAGAACCAAATAAAAAAAATAGAATATAAAGTAGATAAAGAAATCCCTGAAAAAAATTCAGCTTATAAAACTCGTCAACAAAAAATGCAAAATGTCCTGTAACATTTGTAGTTAATCGTTGTACAGCTAAAAATCCTATAACATTTACAATGCCTGCTACAAAAGATAATAATGAAGCTATTTGAAGATTGTGAATGAGAGTTCTCGCATTACCCTTATGTCTAAACATACTAATCTTTTATTGCAGCTCTTATAAGGTATTAATTATCTACCAAAAGGCATTTTGGGCATTTTTGGCATCATTCCTCCCGGCATTTTATTAAATGTTTTCATCATTTTACGCATCTCTTCAAATTGTTTCAACAACTGATTTACTTGTTGAATATCAGTACCACTACCCATAGCAATTCTTTTTCTGCGATTTCCATTTATAATATCGGGGGTTTTGCGCTCAGCAGGAGTCATCGAGTTAATAATTGCCTCAATACCTTTAAAAGAGTCATCGCTTATATCAATATTTTTTACAGCTTTCCCCACACCAGGTATCATCCCTATTAAATCTTTGATGTTACCCATCTTTTTTATTTGCTGTATTTGTGTGTAAAAGTCTTCAAACGTAAATTGGTCTTTGAGTAATTTTTTATGAAGTATTTCCGCTTCTTTATCATCAAAAATTTGTTGTGCGCGCTCTACAAAACTAACAATATCGCCCATGCCTAAAATACGTTGAGCCATCCTATCCGGATGAAACAATTCCAAGGCTTCCATCTTCTCTCCCATCCCCACAAATTTTATAGGCTTATTTACCACAGATTTAATAGATAGTGCCGCACCTCCACGAGTATCGCCATCCAATTTAGTAAGTATAACACCAGTAAAATCCAACACATCGTTAAATGCTTTTGCTGTATTTACGGCATCTTGTCCGGTCATGCTATCTACTACAAAAAGAATTTCATTTGGTTGTATTGCTGCTTTTATATTGCCTATCTCAGCCATCATCTCTTCATCAATACTTAACCTACCTGCTGTATCCACTATTAGCACGCTTGCACCTTGTTCTTTAGCTGCTTTTACAGCGTTTTGAGCTATGCTCACCGGATTTTTATTTTCAATATCTGCATATACCGGCACTCCAATTTGTTCGCCCAATACTTTTAATTGCTCAATAGCAGCCGGACGATATACATCACATGCAGCCATCATTACTGTTCTGCCTTTTTTCTTGATATAGCTTGCTAACTTTGCGGAGTGGGTGGTTTTACCTGAGCCTTGCAAGCCTGCCATTAATATAATTGCAGGTGAACCGATAATATTAATGTCTTCGGTTTTTCCTCCAAGTAATAGAGCTAATTCATCATTTACTATTTTAGTTAATAATTGTCCGGGTGATACACTGGTTAATACATCTTGCCCCAAAGCTTTTTCCTTAACGGTATCAGTAAATTGTTTGGCTATTTTATAGTTAACATCTGCATCAATAAGCGCTTTTCTTATTTCTTTTACGGTTTCTGCAACATTTATTTCGGTAATACGCCCCTGCCCTTTTAGTGTTTTAAATGCTTTCTCTAATTTACTACTTAAATTTTCAAACATGATGAATCGCTTTTTTTAAGGGCACGAATATAAGAATAAAAAGAATTATTAGAATGTAGCTTACTGTATATATAAACCCAATCTTTCTACTATTGGTATCATTTCAAGTTTACTATCATCAATACTTTCAGCAGCAAATACAATCTTTTTATCGTGTATTTCACCATCCAAGAAAAAGGTAAGAAAGTATTCGTTATTTAATGCAAATAAATCCGGATGGATTGGTTCTACTTTAATTGCAGTTTGAGCTTCAATATCATCCAAAAAATACCGCATAACGGTTGTGTGTTTCTCCTCTCCATTTATTACTCCATATCCTTTGCAGGTAACAAACACATTTGTAATTTTAAATTCAGTATAATTTACTACATACACATACCACTCAATATCTAATTCGGTATTTAATTCTTTTACAATTGCTACTCCTGCATCCACATTTTTGGGCAATACAATATCTTTTAACATGGCACAAAATTAATTATTTATAAGGTTAATGCACCATTCTGTTTGCACAATACGAGCTGGCAAATGCATCGGGTTTGGCCTTAAATACAAAGCCCATTCCTAATATATAACCCATGGCTTCATTAAGTGCAGTATTGGATTTAAAATTTGGGCTGGTATTAATATCTGCATGTACTTCAAGTTCTACCTGATACTCATCCAACAGATGGCATAATTGGTAGGCTATATCTATGGATTTTGATACTTCAAGTAACATGCGTTCTTTTATTGAAAGTTTTTGCTTTGAAACTTCATTGCATATAAGCATAAAGCCTCCGTGTTGCTTACGTAAAAAAACAATTACCGTTGCAAATTCCGTAGTGCTGCCATAAACCTGCGAATCGGTACCAATACAAACTTTTAATGAATTGCCTTTTTTAATTTCATCAATTAATAACCGTTCTACTTCTTCCACTATCGGCTTATCTATTGTTTGTCCGTTAAATCTGCGCCACAATAAAGGTGCACTTTGGTAATTGGCTTTCATGTATCGGTAGTATTTAGTAAATCAAATTTAACCCTACAATACTGAGATACTGCACAATTAATTCACATACCAGGAAAATCGTACTTAACAGATATAAAAAATACACATTTTACTCAAACCGTAAATGCTTAACAGATTCACCGGAATCTCGTAATTCTATTAATGCATCAATACCAATTGCTAAATGTTGTTGTGCAAATTGTGCAGTTACTTTTTTGTCCGATTCGGATGTTTTAATTCCTTCCGGTATCATTGGATTATCGCTTACTAATAACAATGCACCTTTTGGTATTTTGTTGGTAAAACCTACAACAAACAATGTAGCAGTTTCCATATCAATACCCATTGCCCGCGTATTGCGCAAATACTCTTTAAATTTTTCATCATGCTCCCAAACCCGCCTGTTAGTTGTATAAACCGTACCCGTCCAATAATCTTTTTTATGCTGAACAATACTTGCCGAAACAGCTTTTTGCAAACGAAATGAAGGCAATGCCGGCACCTCAGGCACTAAATAATCATTAGTAGTACCTTCGCCACGTATAGCTGCTATTGGTAATATTAAATCGCCAATTTGTGTATTCTTTTTTAAGCCACCACATTTGCCCAAAAACAATACAGCCTTAGGTGTAACCGCTGATAACAAATCCATAACAGTAGCTGCCATAGCACTACCCATTCCAAAATTAATTATCGTTATATTTTCGGCTGTTGCGCTTTGCATGGGTTTGTCTTTTCCAAGTATCTCAACTCCAAATTTGGTGGCAAACATTTCAATATAATTATCAAAATTGGTAAGCAATATATATTCGCCAAATTCATGCAATGGTCGTCCGGTGTATCGAGGTAGCCAGTCTTTTACTATTTCTTCTTTTGTTTTCATACTGTTTGTATTATATCTGTTTACAAGTATCTGAAAAGTTAAACAAAAAGCAACCGATGAAATAAAATAGAATACGCATTTCTACGATTTAGCAAGATAAACTTATATTTGCCACCATGTGGTATAACAATATTTTAGAAACCATTGGCAATACACCATTGGTAAAAATTAATAAAATTACAAAAGATTTGCCTTGTACTGTATTAGCAAAAATTGAAACAACAAATCCGGGAAATTCCATTAAAGACAGAATGGCTCTGAAAATGATAGAAGATGCAGAGAAAGCAGGTAAATTAAAACCCGGCTATACCATTATTGAAGGAACCAGCGGAAATACCGGAATGGGATTAGCTATTGCATCTGTAATTAAAGGATACCACTGCGTATTTACCACCACCGATAAGCAAAGCAAAGAAAAAGTAGATGCATTAAGAGCATTTAATGCCGAAGTAATTGTATGTCCTACAAATGTTGATCCGGAAGACCCTCGCTCGTATTATTCCGTATCATCCCGATTAGAAAAAGAAATTCCTAACTCATGGAAACCCAACCAATACGATAACTTGAGCAACTCCCAGGCACATTATGAACAAACCGGACCGGAGATATGGGAACAAACACAAGGTAAAATTACTCACTTGGTAGTAGGTGTTGGAACCGGTGGTACAATTTGCGGAACAGGAAGATATTTAAAAGAAAAAAATCCTAACATTAAGGTTTTAGGTATTGATACTTATGGTTCGGTTTTTAAAAAATATAAAGAAACCGGAATATTTGATAAGAATGAGATTTATCCGTATATAACGGAAGGAATAGGTGAAGATTTTTTGCCACAAAATGTAGATTTTTCAATTATTGATCACTTTGAAAAAGTAACCGATAAAGATGCGGCAATAATGACACGCAGAATACCGCGTGAAGAAGGTATATTTGTTGGCAACTCAGCAGGTAGCGCAATGGCAGGTTTAATGCAAATGCGTAACATGTTTAAAAAGGATGATGTTGTAGTTGTAATTTTTCATGACCATGGAACAAGATATTTGGGCAAAATGTTTAATGATGATTGGATGCGCGATAGAGGTTTCTTGGTAAACACATCACCCAAAGCTACCGACTTAATAGAAGGACACAAACACCTGAAATTAGTTACCGCTAAAGATACCGACCTGATTAATGATGTAATAAATAAAATGCGCAAATTTGATATTTCGCAAATACCTATTTTAAACAATGAAGGAGAGTTTGTAGGCTCGCTTAACGATTCACACGTGTATAGCAAACTATTAGAAAATGCTGAATTAAGAAATGCTAAAGTAAGTGAAATTATGCAAGCTGCTTTTCCATTTGTTCATGCTGAAAGTCCGGTTGAAGAAATTTCGAAATTGATAAACAAAGAAAACAATGCCGTATTAGTTAAAACCTTAATAGGCGATATACACATCATAACAAAACAAGATATAATAGATGCAATTGTTTAGCTGAATGTTTTCCATTAATGAACAAACCGTTAAAAATAGGTATTACAGGCGGAATTGGAAGTGGTAAAACTACTGTTACAAAAATATTTGAGCACCTTGCAATTCCGGTATATCAGGCTGATGAGCGTGCAAAATGGCTGATGCAAAACAATACCGAAATTCGTAAAAATGTAATTGCAATTTTTGGTAAAAATGCATACCAAAATAATACTCTTAACCGTAAACACATAGCTGCAATTGCTTTTACCAATAAAGATGCGATTAATGCATTAAACCAAATTGTTCATCCAATTGTATTTCATGATTTTTTCGAATGGTACAATCAACAAAAATGCACTTACATTATTAAAGAAGCAGCATTATTATTTGAAAGTAAATCGTATTTGGATTTAGATGCAATTGTAACCATTGATGCACCAATGGAGGTACGCATTTCACGAACTAAACAGCGAGATAATATTGACCGAGAATCTGTAATTAACCGCATTAAAAACCAACTACCCGATGATATAAAAAATGCAGCAGCAGATTATATTATACTAAATGACGGCAAAACACCATTGCTACCGCAGGTTTTACTATTAGACCAAATTTGGAAAACGTAGAATCTCTTTACACATTATTTTGATTGTACATTAAGTGTTTCATTTTACTTACAAATAACTATTATAATTGTTACTGCTAAAACATTCTCCAAAACAAAGAATCTTTAATCCTTCTTCTTTTTCACTAAATGATTCAAACAAATACAAACCATTATCTACCCTTCATTTTCAAACAATCGCTGAAAATTAATTGAAACTTTATTCTTAAATTTTTTATCCAACAAATTATTTACTGATACTATACCGTTAATAGCATTTGTTAAAAAGCACTCATCTGCTTGTTTTAATTGCTCTATTGTAAGTTCAGTTTCATTTACAACATATCCCAATTTGGGAGCATTTTCAATAATCCATCTTCGCATAACGCCCTCCACAGGTGCTTCACGTAATGCGGGTGTGAGTATAGTTTTATTCTTCACTACAAAAATATTGCTGCTTGTAGCTTCAGCTATTCTACCATGTTCGTTTAATAACAGTACATCATCAAAACCTTTTGCTTTGGCAAACTTAGAAGCCATTACAGGCACTAATGCATTGCCACATTTGAGATTTGAAATAAAAGTACAAGGTTTATAACTTGCTGTATAAATACCTAACTTCTCGATTGTTCTGCTTTTACTTTCATACTCCCATGCCTCGGTTGAAAAAGCAACTTCGTTAGCAGATGGCATATAAAAACCTGTTGCAAATCGGCTAATAACTAATCGCACACGTTTATTTCCTACCGGTGCATGAGCGTATATTAAATCTTTAAAAAAACTTTCACCCCAATGCGTAGGCAATTCCATTTCTAATAATGCAGCACTTTTAGCTACTCGCTCTGCATGAAACTTAGCCAATTGAGGAACACCATCAATTGTTCGTACGGTTTCAAACAACAAATCACCATATATAAAAGCTCTATTTTGCCCCATACTTCTGTTTATCAAAGTTATTTACTTCATTACTATTTTCACAACTCATTATGCAATGTCATTATGTTATTTTTTCTGAGAAAAATTTAGATACCTAATATCAAATTAAGCTAAAAAAAGTCATACGCAAAAAGCAATAATGTACATACATGGATTGAAATATTTTAATACATTTGTGTCCGCTTGAATATGGGCTATTATTCATATTCGCTATTAAATAAATTAACAAGTATAAAATGAAAGAAGTTTTTATCGTTTCGATGGGAAGAACCCCGGTAGGTTGTTTTGGAGGTGCATTAGCAGGATTTACAGCACCACAATTAGGTGCAATAGCAATAAAAGGCGCATTGCAAAAAGCCAATATTACGGGAGATTTAGTAAATGAAGTTTTTATGGGAAATGTGCTAAGTGCAAATGTAGGACAAGCACCGGCAACACAAGCAATGATAGCAGCCGGAATTCCCAATACAGTTCCATCAACTACAATTAACAAAGTATGTGCATCAGGTAGTAAAGCAATTATGCTTGGAGCCCAAACCATTATGAATGGGCAAAATGATATAGTAGTAGCAGGAGGTATGGAAAGCATGAGTAATGTGCCGTATTATCTGGATAAAGCACGAAATGGATATCGCTTAGGACACGGACAAATAACTGATGGATTAGTAAAAGATGGTTTATGGGATGTGTACAAAGACTTTCACATGGGAAATGCAGGTGAATTGTGTGCACGTGAACACAATATTACTCGCGAAGAGCAAGACCAGTTTGCAATTGAAAGTTACACAAAAGCTAAAGCGGCTTTTGATAAAAAGGCTTTTGATGCAGAAATAATTCCGGTAGAAATACCTGTACGCGGCAAAGACCCTATCCTGTTAAAAGAAGATGAGCAATATACCAAAGTTAATTTTGATAAATTAAAAACATTGAAACCTGTGTTTGACAAAAATGGCTCAATTACTGCTGCTAATGCTTCGCCATTAAGTGATGGTGCAAGTGCGGTAGTTTTAATGAGTGGTAAAAAGGTTAAAGAACTTGGCATAAAACCATTGGCTCAAATTATTGGTTTTGGCGATGCAGCACATGCACCGGAATGGTTTACTACTGCTCCATCATTGGCAGTACCAAAAGCATTAAAAATGGCTAACATCGACATTAAAGATGTTGACTACTTTGAATTTAATGAAGCATTTGCTGTTGTAGGATTAATAAATAACCGTTTACTAAATGTAGATAGTAAAAAAGTAAACGTTTATGGTGGAGCAATTGCATTAGGACATGCATTAGGAAATAGTGGTTGCCGTATCCTAATTACTCTTACTACTATTTTGCACAACGAAGGTGGAAATGTTGGTGTAATTGGTATTTGCAATGGTGGTGGTGGAGCATCAGCAATTGCAATTAAGAAAGTTTAATTCATCAAACTATAAGCAAAAAAGACTGCAAACATTTGCGGTCTTTTTTGTTTATACTAATATTACAATCCTTTTAAGTTACTATACAAAACAGCAAGTTTTGCTTCTGCATCTGCCTTCTTCTGGCGCTCTTTTTCTACCAATTCCGGTTTTGCATTGGCTACAAATTTTTCATTTGCAAGTTTTGCATCAACTGATTTCATAAAACCAAGTAAATATTCAATTTCTTTATTCAGTTTTATTTTCTCGGCTTCAACATCAATTTGTAAATTTAAAAATGCAAAAACTTCATCCGTATTTACAGGTAATAGTATAGCACCATCTTGTTTTCCATCAACAAAAGTAATTGCATTTACATTTGCTAATTTTTGTATCAAATATAAACAATCGGTATAATGCGATTTGTTATCAGTTTTAATAGCAATAGCAAAAGCTTCTTTCGGGCTTATGCCTTTGCTGTTTCTAAGATTCCTTATTTGTTGAATTAACTCAAAAACATTGTTCAATTGTATTTGCTTAACTGCGCTATTTACTACAATTGGATATGTAGCAACACAAATGGATTCGTCTTGCTGGCGAGTTGCGATATTTTGCCAAACTTCTTCGGTAATAAATGGCATAAATGGATGCAACAAACGCATCAACTCATCAAAAAAATGAATTGCTTGCTTATATGCTGTTTCGTTTATTGGTTTACCGTATTCTGGCTTAATCATTTCCAAATACCACGAACAGAAATCATCCCAAATTAGCTTGTAAATACTCATTAATACTTCACTTAGCTTATACTCTTTGTATTTGGTTTGAATTTCTGTATAAATGGCGTTTAGTCTGCCTGCAAACCAATCGGCACTCAATTGATTTGAGTCCAATATTTGCTTTTCAATTTTATCATCCGATACTACTTCCAATCCATTTAATAATCGAAAAGCATTCCAAATCTTATTGGCAAAATTACGTCCTTGCTCTACTTGGCTTTCATCAAACAAAATATCATTACCTGCTGGCGAGCTAAGCAACATTCCCATACGAACTCCATCTGCCCCATACTTTGCAATTAAATCCAATGGGTCGGGAGAGTTACCAAGCGACTTACTCATCTTTCTACGTTGCTTATCTCTTACTATTCCGGTGTAATAAACATTGCTGAAAGGTTTTTGTCCCATCCACTCATAACCTGCCATTATCATACGTGCCACCCAAAAAAACATAATCTCAGGTGCGGTTACCAAATCGTTTGTTGGGTAATAATACTTAATATCTGCTTGGTTTGATTTTATTTTACCTCCCTCAAAACCTTCAAATCCATCAAAAACACTAATAGGCCAAAGCCATGAGGAAAACCATGTATCTAATACATCTTCATCTTGCTTTAAGTTTGTAACATTTTTGTTCGGATAAGTCTTTTTGTATTTATTCATTGCGGCAGCGTGTGTTTTAGCTACTACAAAATTTCCTTCTTCATCATACCATGCCGGTATTTGTTGCCCCCACCACAGTTGCCTGCTAATGCACCAATCTTTGATGTTATCCATCCAGTGTTTGTATGTATTTTTCATGTTTGCCGGATGAAACTTTATTTCATCATTCATTACCGCATCCACAACTTGCGGATTTTTGGTAATAAATTTTTTCATATCTA
>JACFNJ010000010.1:0-6537 GCA_019454865.1 Bacteroidia bacterium | reverse complement strand
CCACCATTGCAAAGTTAAGCGAGGCTCTATAACTGCTCCGGTGCGTTCACTAGTACCAATTTGGTTTTTATAATCTTCTATTTTTTCAATATGCCCATTTTGCTCCAAATCAATAGCAATTTGTTTGCGCACTGCAAATCGGTCGTTGCCTATATATAGTTGAGCCTTTTCATTTAAAAACCCATCTTCGGTAAGTATATCTATTACTTCTAGGTTATATTTTTTACCTAATTCATAATCGAATTTGTCATGTGCCGGAGTTACTTTTAAACAACCCGTACCAAATTCCATATCTACATATTCATCTGCAATAATTGGTATAGCTCTGTTAATGAATGGAACCAACACTTTTTTACCAACCAATTGCTTAAAACGATCATCCTTCGGATTAACACAAATTGCCGTATCGGCTAATATAGTTTCAGGTCGTGTAGTTGCTATTACAACGTACTTAGATGAATCATCCTCTAAGAAATACCTGATATAATATAATTTTGATTGTACATCTTTATAAATTACCTCTTCATCACTCAATGCTGTTTTACCTTGAGGATCCCAATTTACCATGCGCAATTCACGATAAATTAATCCCTTTTCATACAAATCAATAAACACATCAATTACAGCTTCACTCAATTTTGGTTCCATTGTAAATCGAGTTCTATCCCAATCGCAACTGGCACCTAATTTTTCTAATTGCTTTAATATAATTCCTCCGTATTTTTCTTTCCACTCCCAGGCATATTTTAAAAACTCATCTCTACTCAATTCCGATTTTTTAATTCCTTTTTCTCGCAACATACCCACTACTTTTGCCTCAGTAGCAATTGAAGCGTGGTCGGTACCCGGAACCCAAAGAGCGTTCTTCCCTTCCATTCTGGCTTTACGTATCAATACGTCCTGAATGGTATTATTAAGCATGTGCCCCATGTGCAATACACCAGTAACATTGGGTGGCGGAATTACAACTGTAAAAGGCTCTCGGCTATCTGGCTTGCTGTTAAATAATTTTAAATTTAACCAATAGGAATACCACTTTTCTTCTAAATGTAGTGGTGTATATGTTTTTGCAATTTCGTTACTCATTGTGCTGCAAAATAAACTTGAAGAATTTAAATAAAAATTTGTAGTAAGAAAAAACCCCGACCCGCAAAAAGCGAACCGGGGATTTTCAATCAACTATGAAAAAAAATTAACCTCTCTTCTCTTTAATACGAGCTTTTTTACCGGTAAGCCCACGTAAATAAAATAAACGTGCTCTGCGAACCTTACCTCTGCTGATAAGCTCAATCTTATCAATGTTTGGCGAGTATAAAGCAAAAATACGCTCAACTCCTACTCCACTGCTCATTTTACGAACGGTAAAAGTACTGCTGATGTCTGAATTTCTCCTTTGAATAACCACACCTTGGTATTGCTGAATACGCTCTTTGTTACCTTCTTTAATTTTATAGTGTACATTTACTGTATCACCTGCTATAAAGTTAGGGAAAGTTTTATCAGCCGTAAATTCTTTTTCTACTAATTTTATTGCTTCTACTGCGTTCATAACTTTTTATCCTTAAAAATTCGGACTGCGAAAGTACAATTTTTGATTACAAAACAAAAATATTTTTAAAATTTATTTTTCATCCAACAAATCCGGCCTTCGCTCTTTTGTACGCATAACACTCTGATTATAGCGCCATTCATCAATTTTTGCCTGATGTCCGCTAAGTAATATTTCGGGCACATTCCAGCCTTTATATGTAGCCGGGCGAGTATATACAGGCGGACTAATCAAATCATCCTGAAAAGAATCGCTCAAAGCCGATTGTTCATCACCCATTGCTCCCGGTATTAGCCGTACTACTGCATCTACAACAACAGCTGCAGCTAATTCGCCTCCGGTTAATACATAATTTCCAATACTAATTTCACGGGTAATTAAATGCTCGCGTATGCGCTCATCTATCCCTTTATAATGCCCGCAAAGTAGTATTAGATTAGCCTGTGTTGATAATTGATTTGCTACTTTTTGGTTAAACATTTCACCATCCGGACTCATGTATATTACCTCATCATAAGTTCTTAATTTCTTCAAACTAGTAATACAATTATCAATCGGTTCTATTTGCATAACCATACCTGCCCCTCCACCAAAAGGATAATCATCCACCGAGCGATGTTTGTTTGTACTATAGTTGCGTATATTATGAAGATGAATATTTACCAAATTTTTTTCTTTTGCGCGTTTTATTATTGAATACCCAAACGGACTTTCAAACAACTCAGGAAATAACGTAAGTATATCAATATGTATCATCTCTTGCTATTCAAAAATTTCAATTAAACCATCGGGTAAATTCAAATAAATCGTTTGGGTTTCATCATCTATGGATTGAATAAAGTCTTCAACGAATGGAATCAATACCTCAATATTTTTATACAAAACTACCAGCAATTTTTGATTTGGCAGATCGTCTATTCGTTCAATTTTCCCTAATTTACCTAACTTTGCATCTACCAAATTATAATGCAGTATATCCGATTGATTTAAATGTTTTTTCTTTTTGGTAATTGGCAACAAGGCTGTTAAACCAAGCAAGGCTTGTGCTTGTTCTAAGGAATCAACACCTTCTAATTTTAATATAAACTCATCCGGTAATGTTTGCGAAACAAGCTGGATATAAAAAGGAACAGGCTTCTCTCGAATTTCGAGAAAAGCCCATTTATTAAATTTAATCTTACAGTTTGTTGAAATTTTAATTTCTCCTTTGGTACCATGTGTTTTTGAAACAGTACCAATTTCCATGAAATCTTTTCTATCAATGGATTTCATAGAGAATGGAAAAATTATTCAGCACTTGTATTTTCTTCAGCAGCAGGAGCTTCTTCAGTAGATACAGTTTCTTCAGTTGCTTCTTCAGCTACTGCATTTGCTGCCGCTAATTTTTCAGCAATTTTTGCTGCACGTGCTTCTTTTGCTTTAGTTTCTGCTGCTAATGCTATAGCTTTGTTTTCGCCTTTAGTAGCCGCAACTTTTTCAATATGGGCAGAAATTTTAGAAGTTTTTTCACTTAACCATTTTTCAAACTTTGCTAATGCTTGCTCTTCAGTTAAAGCTCCTTTACGAACACCACCCAATAAGTGATGCTTGTATAAAGCGCCTTTGTAAGATAAAATAGCACGACAAGTGTCTGTTGGTTGAGCTCCATTTTGTAACCATTTAACTGCCGAGTCAACATTTAATTCGATTGTTGCAGGAACTGTAGTTGGGTTGTACATTCCTAATTTTTCAATGAATTTACCATCTCTCGGAGCACGTGAATCCGCCACCACAATGTGATAATAAGGTGCATGGGTACGACCATGACGTTGTAATCTGATTTTTACTGACATATTATTTTTTATTTATCCACTGAATCTCCTATTCAGCGGGGTGCAAATATGATAAGTTTTTATTTATTATCCAAATGAGTTTAACTATTGAATAAATTTCACTAGTATCATTTACTGAAAAAATTGGAGTATTAGTTTATTTTAGTGAAATTGCGAGCCTTAATTTAATTTTAAAACAGTGATGAGAAAATTCCTATTAATTAGCTTTATCTGCATTTTAGTTGGCAAGCTAAATGCACAAACGGATAGTAAAGTTCCGGTATTGCTTGACAAAGTAACTGCCAAACCCGGAGAATTAGTTATTTCCTATGAAAAATGGCGATTGCCCAATGGTTTAACTGTTTTTATACATGAAGACCACTCTGACCCTATTGCACATATAGAAGTTACCTACCATGTAGGTAGTGCACGCGAAACTCCAGGAAAATCCGGATTTGCGCATTTCTTTGAACACATGATGTTTCAAGGTAGTGATAATGTTGCTGACGAAGAACATTTTAAAATAGTGCAAACTGCCGGAGGTAGCATGAACGGTACAACCAACCATGACCGTACAAATTATTTTGAAACTGTACCAAAAAATTATTTAGAAACTGCACTATGGTTAGAAGCAGATCGTATGGGTTTTTTATTGGATGCAGTTACTCAGAAAAAATTTGAAACGCAACGTGCAACTGTAAAAAATGAAAAAGATCAACGTGTAACAAATGTACCTTATGGTATGCGTGATGAAATTAAAAACACAATATTATATCCACCTAACCATCCATACTACTGGCCTACTATTGGATTTGTTGAAGACTTAAACAGAGTTGGTGTTGAGGATTTGAAAAACTTCTTTATGCGTTGGTACGGACCAAATAATGCAAGTGTGGTTGTAGCAGGTGATGTAAACCCTGCCGAAGTTATGAAGTTAGTAGAAAAATATTTTGGCTCAATACCTCGTGGACCGGAAGTAAGAAAACAACGTGTAGAACCTGTTCGCTTACCGGACAATATATACGCAAACTATGGCGATAAGGTATATTTACCTTTATTACAAATTACCTACCCTACAGTTCCTGCTTACCACCCGGATGATGCTGCATTAACTATTTTAGGAAGTGTATTAGGCAGCGGCAATAACTCATTGATGTATAAAAATTTCATTAAATCAGAAAAAGCTTTACAAGCAGCTGCGTGGAATGGAGTAGGATACGGAAATGAATTAGCAGGTGAGTTTAATTTTATCATTGTTAGTTTCCCTGATGGAGAAACAGATATAGAAGCTTTAATGAAAAAAACTTTGGATGAATTTGACGAATCCGGTGTGGATGATGAAGCACTTATTAGAGTAAAAAGCCAAATAGAAACAGGTATTATGCAAGGCATGCAAAGTGTTGCAGGAAGAGCAAGTTATTTAAGTACTTCCTTTTATCAATTAGGTGATAAAAAGTGGAGTGTAAAAGAAGAATTAGAACGTTATCAAAAAGTAACTAAAGAAGATGTAATGCGTGTATTCCGCCAATACATTAAAGGAAAATATGCAGCATACGTTAATATCTTCCCTAAAAACACTAATGCTGCAAGCAACAAAGAAGAAGTAAAATTAGTAGAAACCTCAGGAGTTGTCAAAAGTGAATTAGACTATAAAGGCTTAACTTATCAAAAACCAAAAGACAACTTTGACCGTAGTAAGAAACCGGAAGTTGGTGTTGCGCCTTCTCCAATAGTTCCTTCAATATTTGAAAAACAATTAAGCAACGGCTTAAAAGTATATGGTACACAATCCAAAGAATTACCTGTAGTATCCATGTATTTTAGCATTAAGGGAGGAAATATTGCATTAAATGATCAGAAAAAAACAGGGTTAGCTTCGCTTACAGCACAAATGATGGAGCAAGCAACTCAAAATTACACCAATGAACAATTTGATAACGAACTTTCTAAATTAGGTAGCTCAATTAGCTTTGGAGCAGGAGACGATTACACATACATTTCAGTTACATGCCAAAAGAAAAACTTAGACAAAACACTAATCTTATTAGAAGAAAAATTATTCCGTCCAAAGTTTACAGCAGAAGACTTTAAACGCATTCAAAAACAAACAGCACAAGGCATTAATTCAGCAAAATATGATGCCGGTGATTTAGCAGATAAAGCTTTTGCAAAATTATTGTATGGTGAAAAATCCATTTTAGCAGAACCTGTTGAAGGAACATTTGAATCCATAAAATCATTATCGGTAAAAGATGTTCAAATGTATTATGATAAGTTTTACTCACCTGAAATTACATCTTTAGTTGTGGTTGGTGATATTACGCAAGATGAGATTTTACCAAAGCTTAGTTTCTTGGAGAAATGGACAAATAAAAACGTACAATTACCTAATGTAACCTTAAATGCGCCACAAATAAAACAAACAGAAATTTATTTAATTGATAAATACAAATCAACACAAAGTGAAATCCGTGTTGGATACTTAGCACTTCCATTTGATTACAATGGAAAATATTTTAAAGCACGTGTTATGAATTTCCCGTTAGGTGGTAATTTCAATAGCAGACTAAATATGAACCTTAGAGAAGACAAAGGTTTTACTTATGGTGTTAGAGGATATTTTACAGGTGAAGATTATGCAGGTCCTTTTGAAATTTCATGCGGTGTACGTGGTACAGCAACTGATAGTGCAGTAAAAGAAATTTTTAGTGAAATGAAAAAGTATTCAACAGAAGGTATGACTTCAGAAGAATTAGATTTTGCTAAAAAATCTTTACGTTCAGGTGATGCACTTCGCTATGAAACACCAGGGCAAAAAGCAAGCTTTATTAGTACAATAGCAAACAGAAATCTTCCAAAAGATTATATTGATCAACAAAACAAACTTTTAAGTGAGCTTACTTTAACCGAATTAAATCAATTAGCTAAAGAATTATTGCCACTTGACAAGATGGTAATAGTAATAGTAGGCGATCAGGAAAAAGTAGGCGAAAACTTGAAAAAACTAGGATATAAAGTTAACGAGTATAAAGTTAAATAAATAATATCTCTTACTATACAAAAAAATCACTTCCACATTTGGAAGTGATTTTTTTTTGTATCCTCTATTAAAAACAATTCGGATATCATAAAAAAAATTCATAAAAAAAGCTGTAACAAAATTTGTTACAGCTTTTC
>JACFNJ010000257.1 GCA_019454865.1 Bacteroidia bacterium | reverse complement strand
CGGAATTGGCAGTTTAACGTTGGTAGATAAACGCGGAAAGTTTTTACCGGAAGTGCAAGACGGTAAATTTTTATTTGGCGATGAATATGTAAAAGAAGCATACCTAACTGAAAAAGAAAAAGCAGAAGCACTTGCAATACAAAAAGAAAAATTAAGCGGTGTAATTAAAGACACCTCTAAATTAAATTATTTGAGTGTAGATGAACGCATAATATTGAAACTCCAATTAGAAGGAAAACTCTTTAAAAAAGAAAAATACGAACATCCTTATCCGCATTGCTGGCGCACCGATAAACCAATATTATACTATCCACTCGAAAGTTGGTTCATAAAAACCACAGCATACAAAGACAAATTAGTAGAAGCCAATAAGCAAATAAACTGGAAACCCGCACATACCGGAACCGGGCGCTTTGGTAATTGGCTTGAAAATTTAGTTGATTGGAATTTATCTCGCTCACGCTATTGGGGTACACCACTACCAATATGGCGAACCGAAGACGGAACCGAAGAAAAATGTATTGGCAGCAAAGAAGAATTAGAAATAGAAATTGGCAAATCAATTGTTGCTGGTTTTATGGATAAATCATTTAATCTGCATGATTTACACAAACCATTTGTTGATGAAATAATTCTTGTTTCAGAGCACGGGAAAAAGATGATGCGTGAACCGGATTTAATTGATGTGTGGTTTGATAGTGGTGCAATGCCGTATGCGCAATGGAATTTTCCATACAACGACCAAATTAAATTAACTGAAAATTATCCAGCTGATTTTATTGCAGAAGGTGTTGATCAAACGCGTGGATGGTTTTTTACCCTGCATGCTTTGGCTGTTTTACTTAACGAGTGTAGCGATACAATAAAAGAAGTAAACAAGCAAATTAACAACCCGGGAATTGCATTTAAAAATGTAATAGCTAATGGATTAGTATTAGATAAAAACGGGGTAAAAATGAGCAAAAGGTTAGGCAATGTTATTGACCCATTTGCAACAATTGCCAAATACGGTGCTGATGCCACACGCTGGTACATGTTAAGCAATACCGACCCTTGGGATAACCTTAAGTTTGACATTGAAGGCGTAGCAGAAAGCCAACGAAAATATTTTGGTACATTATACAATACCTATTCATTTTTTGCTATCTATGCTAATATTGATGGATTTGTATTTGATGAAAACAATATAACACCAATAAAACAGCGCACCGAGCTTGACCGTTGGATTATGAGCAAACTTAATAGTTTGATTAAAACCGTTCGTACCAAAATGGATGATTACGATGCAACACCTGCTGTGCGCGCTATTGAAGAGTTTACCTGTGATCATTTCAGTAACTGGTTTATACGCTTAAGCAGAAGACGTTTTTGGAAAGGAGAAATGAATGCTGATAAAAAGGCTGCTTACGAAACCTTATACCAATGTTTACAAACAATTGCACAACTAAGCAGTTCATTTGCTCCATTTTTTAGCGATTGGGTTTTCAAAAATTTAGATAACAGTAAACAATCGGTGCACCTTACCGACTTAGTTAATGCTGATGAATCGGTAATTGATATGGAGCTGGAAGAACAAATGGAATATGCTCAAAAAATTTCGTCTTTGGTTTTATCCATTCGCAAAAAAGAAAACATTAAAGTACGCCAGCCTTTACAAAAAATTTTAATACCGGTAGTTGATGCTCGAATAAAAGACACAATCCGTCATGTTCAAGAATTGATACTATCAGAAGTAAATGTTAAGCAATTGGAGTTTATTGAAGAAATAGAAAAATCAATTAAACCAAATTTTAGGGTGCTAGGCAAAAAAGTAGGTGCAAAAATGAAGGCAGTGAGTGATGCACTTGTAAAACTTACCTCAACTGAAATATTACATTTAGAACAAAACGGAAATCTAAAAATAACAATAGAAGGCGAAGAAATTACGATAGGAATTGAGGATGTGGAAATATTGTCGAAAGAAATTTCAGGTTATAAGGTAGCAAATGAAGGAAAAATTACGGTAGCATTAGACATTGAAATAAATACCGAGTTAAAGGCTGAAGGCATTGCACGTGAAATAGTTAGCAAGCTACAAACCTTACGTAAAGAAAGTGATTTGGAGGTTACAGACCGAATTAATGTTGTAATAAAACCAAATTCTTATATAACTAATGCGATAAATACTTATAAAAACTATATTTGCTCCGAAATTTTAGCGGATAAACTTGATTTAATCGAAGAGAGTGATTTCTCGGCAGAGATTGAAATAGATGAGCATCCAATAAATGTTTTATTAATAAAAGCTAATTAATTTTTTTATGGCGAAAAAAGTGATAAAGAAGGCAGCTAAACCTGCTGCAAAGAAAGTAGTAACCAAGAAAGCAGCAGCTAAACCTGTTGCTAAAAAAGTTGCACCTAAAAAGGCAGCAAGTAAACCTGTGGCAAAGAAAGCAGCTAAGCCTGCTCCTAAAAAAGTTGTAGCTAAAAA
>JACFNJ010000256.1 GCA_019454865.1 Bacteroidia bacterium | reverse complement strand
ATCAGCCTATATTCCTACCAACGTAATTTCAATTACTGACGGACAAATTTTCTTGGAGTCAAACTTGTTTAACTCCGGTGTTCGTCCTGCTATTAACGTAGGTATCTCAGTATCGCGTGTAGGTGGTAATGCACAAATTAAATCCATGAAAAAAGTAGCCGGTACATTAAAATTGGATCAGGCACAATATCGTGAATTGGAAGCGTTTTCAAAGTTTGGTTCTGACTTGGATGCCGCAACAAAAGCTGTACTTGCAAAAGGAGCTCGTAATGTTGAGATATTGAAGCAAGGACAATTTGCTCCATTATCTGTTGAAAAGCAAGTGGCAATTATATACCTTGGAACTAAAGGATTATTAAATAATATTCCGGTAAATAAGATTAGAGAATTTGAAAACGAATTCCACCAATTTATGGAAACAAAACACAGCAATGTTTTGACAGAATTGAAAAAAGGTAATCTTAGTGATGAGGTAACTGCTACAATAGAACAAGTAGCAAAAGAATTATCTTCAAAATATAGTGCTTAATGCAATTAATTGGTGGTAATTTATTTTGCCACCAATTTATTATTTTATAAAAAGTAAATGGCAAACTTAAAAGAAGTACGTACACGAATTAGCTCGGTTACATCTACGCAACAAATTACCAAAGCAATGAAATTGGTAAGTGCAACAAAGCTGCGTAGAGCGCAAAATGCAATTTTGCAAATGCGTCCGTATGCTGAAAAATTGAATGGTATCTTAGGTAATCTTGCAGATAGTATTGAAATAGATTCGTTGAAAGTTTACTTTGAACCACGCGAAGTGAAGAATGTATTGTTAGTAGTACTTACAAGTGATAGAGGATTGTGCGGTGGATTTAACAGCAATGTAATTAAACTTACAAACTCTATAATCAAAGAAAAGTACGCTGGTAAAAAAGTTACAATATTGGCAGTAGGCAAAAAAGGGGGAGAATATTTTTCAAGAATTAATGCCTCAGTAAATAATGAGTACCGCGATACGTTTTTAAATCTTACTGCCGGTTCCGGATTTGAGTTAGGAAATTATTTGTTGGAAGCATACAAAAGCGGTAGTTACGATGCAATAGATTTGGTATATAATAAATTTAAAAATGCTGCAACAGTTATTTTAACTAACGAGCCATTTTTACCAATAAATCCTGAGAACTTTGGAGGTAAATCAAAGCAAGTTAATGATTATATATTTGAACCATCAAACGAAGAAATTTTGGAGTCTTTAATTCCACGTATATTAAAAACTCAGGTTTATCGTTCGTTGTTAGATTCATTTGCTTCGGAACATGGTGCACGAATGGTAGCAATGGATAAGGCAACAGATAATGCAGGTGAATTGTTAAAAACATTGAAAGTAGAATATAACCGTGCACGCCAAGCTGCTATTACTACTGAAATTTCAGAAATAGTTAGTGGTGCTGCTGCACAAGAAGGGTAAAAAAATACAACTTAAAAAATCAAAGTGTTTTCGTATTTCGGGAACACTTTTTTTATGCTTTTTTGTTTCACTCTTCTGTATTTGGGTTTATGCTTTTATGATTTTTTTCATAATTCATAATTTTTTGTAGGGCATTGTTTGTTGTTTGAAAAAAATGTTGAGTTTTACATTTCAATTGATAAATGATTATGAAAAGAATTCTATTTTCTCTGATTTTAGGATTTGTATTTTTTACACAACCGGCTTGTACATCCAACGATATAAGCAAACAAAGAAATGCAGAAGTTGAAAAATCAACTGTGCCCCCAGAAGCAGATGCCTGTATGCCTCCTGTTTCTAAAGCGGATAGTGCAAAATTTATTAGTAAGCAAATTCAAGTTTCTGGTGATGTAGAAAATGAGATAGTATTAAATGTAGATTCATTAAAACAAATGAATGTTAAATTAATTGAGAATTTTTCAGTTGTGTGTCAATCAGGCTCGGCAGTTAAAGAAAATTATTCGTGCAAAGGAGTGTTATTAAAAGATATTTTGGAGAAAGCTAAAATCAAACAACAAAATCATAAAGATAGAAACTTTTATATAGTAGCTCGTGCTACGGATAATTATAAAGCAACATTTTCGTGGGCTGAAATATTTAATAACCCAACAGGCGAAAATGTATTTGTATTGTTTGAAGAAAATGGAGAGCCCATAAAGGAACAAGGGAGCATGATTTTAATTTGCAAAAACGATATCAAAACAGGTCCACGCCATGTGTATTGGCTTAGTTCTATTGAGGTGTATCGTGTTGATTAGTTCAATAAAAACTTTGAAGTGATTAAGGTATGCGGATTGAGTAAGCTAAACCTATGAATGAAAATAATTCATTATTTATTAATAAATTTAGGATGAATTAGATTTTCTAAATTAAAAATTTCATCCCATTTTTCTTGTGTTACAAGTTTTTTCTCAACAACTGCAATATCATGTACGCTCTTACCACTTTCTAGTGCTTCTTTAGCTATGGCACTACATGCCTCATAGCCCAAAA
>JACFNJ010000255.1 GCA_019454865.1 Bacteroidia bacterium | reverse complement strand
AGCGAAAACCAAACAAACCAATATAACCCACGCCAGCACGGTATTCGTCAGGGTCCTTATCCGTATCTGGATTATACACATACGTCAAGTTTCCGTCTACCATTTCTGTTTTTCGTGAATCCCATTTTCCCAAGCAATTTCTGGATTACCTTTTCCATTGGCTCCAATGTAATTATCCCTTTTTGTTGTCCTATATTTTTTAGCGACTATCTCAGCTTGTTCTTCCGGTGTTTGCTCTATCCGCTGTGCAGCTTTGTAACTGTCCAGAAGATTAACCGCATCACTCAAATTCGCCAAAGCCCCTAACACATAGCCAAAATTTTGCCATCCACTATTCACATCTTTACCTATATATCCAAACTCATTACGGCTAAAACTATAGGAAGCAGCACCAAAACTAACTGACAAATCGGATTTGCCTCCAGAAGCAGCAAAACTGGGTGTTTTCTTTGTGGTCATAGCTAATAATAATGCAACAAAATAAGGGGAAATAAATTACATATAAAACAAGCAATATTTGTATTATTAATTAAGCAATAAAAGTAAATACGTGTACCTTTACTTTGATTGATTTTATACTATTTTCGCACGCAAACTTTTTTAGAATAATAAATTCATGAAAATATCATACAATTGGCTTAACAGTATAATTCCAACTCAAGCAACGCCACAGCAAATTAGCGAATGGCTAACCGGAACAGGTTTGGAGGTAGAAAGTTTGGAAGAATATAATAGCATAAAAGGTGGGCTTGCCGGAATTGTAGTAGGCGAAGTAAAAACATGCAGCAAACACCCAAATGCGGATAAGCTGAGTATTACAACTGTTGATATAGGCAAACCTGAATTATTAAACATAGTATGTGGTGCACCAAATGTAGCTGCCGGACAAAAAGTATTAGTTGCTACTGTTGGATGCAATGTTCACCCAACATCAGGAGATTCATTTGAAATAAAAAAATCAAAAATTAGAGGCGAAGTAAGTGAAGGAATGATTTGCGCTGAAGATGAATTAGGCTTAGGAAAAAGCCATGATGGCATTTTTATTTTGCCGGATGATTATATAGTAGGAGCACCTGCAACCGATTATTTTAGTAATTACAAAGATTACTTAATAGAAATTGGATTAACAGCAAATAGAGGTGATGCAGCCTCGCATTTGGGTGTAGCAAGGGATATACGTGCAGTAAGCAATACTGAGATTAACTTACCGATTAAGGAAATTCAAACAGTAAAAGGAAAACCAATTGAGGTGGAGATACATGATGAAGATTGTATTCGATATACCGGAGTTTATATAAAAGGAATTCAAGTAAAAGAATCGCCTGATTGGCTAAAAAACCGATTGCAAGTTATTGGAATTTCACCAATAAACAACATTGTTGATTGCACAAATTACGTGTTGCACGAATTAGGACAACCACTTCATGCATTTGATGCAAACCAAATAAAAGGCAATAAAATAATAGTTAAAAAAGTTTCGCCTAACACTGCATTTACAACATTGGATAATGTTGAACGCAAATTGAACGGGACAGAGTGTATGATTTGTGATACGGAAAAGCCATTAGCAATTGGCGGTGTTTTTGGTGGATTACATAGCGGTATTCAACAAAATACCACAGATATTTTTATTGAAAGTGCAACCTTTAACCCTGTATCAATACGTAAAACAGCAAAACACCATGGGTTAAATACCGATGCAAGTTTCCGCTACGAGCGTGGTACGGATGTAAATTGTACCATTACTGCATTAGCTCGAGTAGTTGAACTTATAATGGAAACTGCCGGAGGTATTGTGAATAGTGAAGTTATTGATATTTATCCATCTCCTATACTACCTGTGCAGGTTAAATTTAATATTCAAAAATTTCATCAATTAATTGGTAAAGAAATTCCGTTAGCGGAGATAAAACGAATCGTGTTGGCATTAGATTTTACCATAGTACAACAAAATGATGAAGAACTATTGCTTGAAGTACCTCAATACCGTACAGATGTAACACGATTTGTAGATATTGCCGAAGAAGTTTTGCGAATTTATGGCTTGAATAATATTGAAATTCCTTCTCGTGTTTCCTTATCTGTTGGGACAAGCGAAGAAAATAAGGTTTTTGCTTTACGTAATAAAATTAGTGCATATTTGGCAAATACCGGCTTTTGCGAAATGGTAAACAATAGTTTAACAAAAAGTGCTTATTACAACGAAACTGAATTACAAAATGCAGTAAAATTACTTAATCCGCTAAGCAGTGATTTAAACATACTTCGAATGAATATGTTATTTGGTGGTATGGAAGTTCTGCAATACAACAGAAACCGAAAAGTAAACAACATGTACTTATATGAGTTTGGAAAAACATACCAAAAGCTGGATGTAAATTATAATGAACAAAACCATTTAAGTATACTAATGTTAGGTAAAAAGCAGGAAGAAAACTGGCAAGGTGAATCAGCAAAAGCAAACTACTTTACTATAAAACGTGTAATTCAAAACATTTTAA
>JACFNJ010000254.1 GCA_019454865.1 Bacteroidia bacterium | reverse complement strand
TACCCGACTTAATAGAAAAATACATTGATAAAAAACGCTTTGAGGCATCTATATTCTTTACAAAATCAACTGAACATAATCAGGAATTAGCTAAACAATGTGTAGCCGACAAATACGATGTAATTATTGCTGTAGGTGGTGATGGTACAATAAACAATACAGCCAAATATGTTGTAAATAGTGATAGCATTTTTGGTATAATTCCGCTTGGCTCAGGTAATGGATTAGCACGACATCTAAACATAAGTTTGAATCCCGAAAAAGCAATCCAGCAAGTAAATAATTTTAATGTGTACGCTATGGATACCGGTAGTATTAATGGGCATTTTTTTTTAAATGTAGTAGGTGTAGGTTTTGATGCACACGTTACTGATTTATTTGCAAAAGCACCTAAACGTGGATTTTGGCAATACACTAAAATTACTTTAAGTGAATTTGCTAAATACAAAGCAATGGAGTATAAAATGGAAATTGATGGAAAAGTAGTTGTGCGAAATGCATTTTTAATTTGTGTAGCAAATGGTTCGCAATACGGTAATAATGCATACATTTCGCCTCTCTCAATTGTTAATGACGGTGAGTTTGAGGTTTCGGTATTAAAACCATTTAAGATATTGCAAGCACCTATGTTAGGTGTTAAGATATTCAATAAAAATATACACACATCGGCATTAGTTAATGTATTTAAAGGTTCGCATATAAAAATAACACGTAACGATACCGGTGTAGTAAATGTGGATGGAGAACCTTATGATATGGGAAAAGAAATTGAAATAAAGTTATATGCTAAGAGTTTAAAAATTATCGGTAATGAGCAATAAAAACAAAAACAAATCAGGCATAGTATATTCAACCAATCCGGATTATACTATAACAAACGACCAGGATGAAGAGTATGAAACTTTACCACCACAACAACAAAACCTGAAAGTATTTTTAGACAGAAAAGGTGGTGGCAAATTAGTTTCAAGGGTAAGCGGTTTTATTGGCACAACTGAGGATTTGAGTACATTATCAACCTCACTAAAAAAACATTGTGGTGGTGGTGGAAGTATTAAAGACGAAGAAATATTAATACAAGGCGACCATCGGGATAAAATTGTAAAATGGCTTACAGACAAAGGTTACAAAGCAAAAATTGCAGGCGGTTAGCTTATTAACCGTATTTTAATTTAATCTAAATGCACAATTAATTTGATTTGAGTAGATTGCAGTAAATAAAAAATTAAATAATGAATATATTATTAGTAGAAGATGAACCAAAAGTTGCTTCGTTTGTTAAGCAAGGATTAGAAGAACACTCATTTAATGTTACATTAGCTTATGATGGTTTCTTTGGATATCAATTGGCATCCGAAAATGAATACGATGTAATTATTTTAGACCTTATGATTCCATATATGAATGGATTAGACATGTGTAAAAAATTGCGTGAAGCCGGTGTTAATACACCGATACTAATTTTATCTGCATTAGGAACATTAGATAATAAAGTTACCGGCCTGGATTCAGGTGCTGATGATTACATGGTAAAACCATTTGAATTTAGAGAACTAATAGCACGCATTAATAGATTAAGCAAACGAATAAACAATAAAGATAATCATCAAAAAATAATGAAAGTTGCTGATTTGGTAATGAACATTGACGAGAAAAGTGTTAGAAGAGCAGGCAAAAGAATTGATCTTACAGTAAAAGAGTTTGCACTATTGGAATTCTTGTTAAGCAATAAAAATAAAATCGTATCGCGTGCTGAAATTAGTGAGAAAGTATGGGGTGTACAGTTTGATACAAGTACAAATGTTATTGATGTGTTTGTAAACTTTTTACGAAAGAAGCTTGATAAAGACCATGAACATAAACTAATTCAAACCGTTGTAGGTATGGGTTATGTTATAAAATCGGAAGAATAAACAAATAATGCGGTTAAAAACTTCATTAACTATACAATTTAGCTTTTTAGTAGTATTACTACTCTCTATATTTTCATTTGTAGTTTATCAAAGCTATACCGATTATAGAAAAGAAGATTTTAATGAACGCTTAAATGATAGAACTATAAATATTGTTAACGCATTACTTAGTTTTAAGGAATCTGAAAGTTTACAAAAAATACTTACCGATAAAAATAACTTTCGTTTACTAAATACTCATCAGATATTAATTTTTCATGAAGACACATTGTTTCAAGCATATCCGGAACTAAACAGAAGCATCCCCCAATCGGAATATAAATTTTACTCCGCTAAAAATCTTCCAACATATTTCTCAAAGGGCGATACTAGTTTTATAAATTTAACATTTCGATTTGAGAAAGAACACTACCTTGTAATAGCATCAGCAACAGACACAATAGGCTTAAAGAACTCAGGGTTTCTTAGACAACTAATTTTCATAACATTGCTTTCAGGAGCAATCATCACAATAATTTTAGGAATGTTTTTCTCAAGTAGAGCATTAAAACCAATAAGCGATTTAATTAAAGAAATAAGTAAAATAACTGAA
>JACFNJ010000009.1 GCA_019454865.1 Bacteroidia bacterium | reverse complement strand
AACTTGTTCATTATACTCTCCTGTAGCAACTTCAAATACAACCGGACCTGAAATACCCGCACATTGCATTGTAGTTATAGCCTCATTGAATGACTTGAAGTTTGAAGGAGAATTTAGAGTAGGGTTTATCGTATAGTTACCATTCAATGCTCCACATAAGCTGCTAGTTAATGTGTCATTAGTTCGGTCTTCATCTAATAATCCATTAGGATTTGAAGTGTAAACTTTGATTAATGAGCGACCTGCCGGGAAAGTGTATTGATTTACTCCGGTAAATGTAACATTAGCAGTACTACATGGTGCAATTGATAATCCGGTAAACTGTACCGAAACATTTCCTGTATTATTTACATTATAGGTTACAGTTACCGAAGTAATAGTTGTATCTCCAGTATTTTTTATAGCAACTACTACATTTTGTGTTCCGGCAGTTACCGGTTGTGATGGCGATACAATTGCTACAACACTAACATCTAACAATGATGCTTCATACGCACCAATTGTTGGTGGATTTTTTCTTGTTTTATTGTTTATGTCTTTAGTTACAGCAGGTATCGCAACTCCTGTAAAACATCCACCAGTACTCATTGAGTTAGGTGTAAAGTTAGGGTTGATGTTTAATGAGTTTGCATTATATCCACCACCATTAATAAATGTAGATGAGGTGTAATTTGCATTTGCATAAAGTAATATTGTGCCTGAACCGGTGTAGTAGTTATTGTAATTAATTGTTGAACTACTAGGTGTACTATACATTGATAACCCTGATCCAGTATTTGGCGAGTAAACAAAATGATTATTTCTTATATCTAAATAATTCGAGCTATTTACAGCTGAAAATGCGCTGTATTGATTAGATGAAGTAGGATAATCTAACCAAACAGAGTTATTCCATATATCCCAATAACTAGAGTATGCCATGTAAATTCCATTTGCAGATGTTGATGAAAAACCTCCTTCAATACTATTGTTGATTAGGCTTCCACGATAACTACTTTGGTTGGAAGAGAAGTATAAATACATTCCATAACGACCGGCACCTTTAATTTTATTTCCATTAATGGTATGGTAAGCATTACCGTTATTGTATAATTGGTTAAATGAAAGTGCCTGTGAGTTTGCGTTTCCTGAACGCATGTTTACTTTGTTTGCATTTACATTTACACCACTCAAGTAGTATAAGTATGCACCATAATAATAGGCACTGTCTATGGTATTGTTATTAATTACTAATCCTTGTGTATACGGTGAAGAAGTGAAACCAAATGCAAAAATTCCATAGTATCCATAAGTTATTGTATTGCTATCAATCTGTATATTGTTTCCGTTAGTACCATTAAGTGATGGATTGGCAATATTAGCTTCATTATTTACTAATACACCTATAAAATAACTCGAAGTAGAACTAGCACCACTAGTAAATGAAATGTTGTTATTGGTTATTCTTGTGCTATCGCTTGTTCCCATTATATGTACAGGCGATCCGTATGAAGAACCCATAGAAAGTATGGTTAAATTTTTAATTGTTACATACGGTGTATTTAGTATTCTAATAGTGTGCGCTTCCATTGTATTGGTTGCGTTGTATTGTATAGTTCTTGTGTTTTTATCTACTCCATCAAAAGTTATTGTATTTGTTGATGAAACTCCTTGAATATTAGAAAGTACAATTTGCTCAGAATAAGTACCCGGAGAAACAATAAACTTAACCGGACCGGATACTCCTCCACAATTTAATACATTAGCTGCATCAGTAAATGAAGTGAAGTTTGTAGAACCGCTACCACTCGGGTTAATTGTATAAGTACCTGCTGATAATGCTGCACACATTCCAACCTGAATTGTATCATTTAATCTATTTCCATCTACTTGCGCATTTGGTGCTTCTGACCATACTTTTATAGAGTAGGTAGAACCAATATTAAATGTAACATTACTTGGAGAAATTGTTAATGTAGTAGTATCGCAAGGTGCTAAAGTACCCGAGTATGAATAACTAACAGGTGTACCATTATTTATTGAATATTTAATTGTGGCTGATGTAATCGTATTGGTTCCATAATTATTAATTCTTACTTTAATAGGATATGAACCTGATGAAAATGGAGTGCTTGGTGATACTAAAGCAGAAATACCTAAGTCATTATTTATAGTTCCCACAAATTCATAAGCACCAATATCAGGAGGAGTATTTCTTACTGTATTGTTTATGTCTTTTGTAATAAATGGAATGCTAACACCATTGATACAGCCATTGCTTGCTGCTAAATTAAATGCTGAAACAAAACCCGGATTAATAGATTTAGCATTTGCATTAAATCCATTGCCATTTATAATTGTTGATGCTGTATAGTTTGCACCACCAATAGAAGCAATGTTACTGCCTGCATTGTTGTAATAATTATTATAGTCTAGTGCAGTAAATTGATTTGCTGCAGCAGCATAAAAAGGAAGTCCTGAACCACCGATTGCATTGTTTACAAAATGATTGTTTCTTACATCCATAAGGTTACAATTCATAAACGAGGCTGCTGAATATTGTGCCGCACTTGTGTTGTAATCCAATACCGCTGTGTTATTCCATATATCCCAATAATAGGAATATTGCATAAACAAAGGAGTTGCTTGCGCACTACGGAAGTTGCCTCCAATAGCATTGTTAAACATTTTTGAACGGGCAAGTGAGCTATTGGTACTTGCAAAATATCCATAAATACCATACATACCGGAGTTATAAACCTGATTACCCGAAACTGTATGAAAATCAGGATATGAAGCGTTCATATTATATAAGTACATTCCATATGAATTGTTGTTACCAACAACTCGCATCCTTATCATATTATTTTCAATATTTGTTTTAGCAGTATAGAATATATAAGTACCAAAATAATAAGCACTATCCATTGTGTTGCCTCTAATATTTAAATTATTTAAATAAGGAGACGATGAGCTATATACAAATATAGATGCGTATCCACCCACTAACCTATTGCTATCAATATTAATATCACTTGTGCCTGTACATTGTACATATACAGATGAGATTGAAGTTGTGCCTGAAATTATTATTGGGAAATATGTTTGAGTGGTTGCTGTAAGTCCATTACCGGTTATCTCTAAAATATTTTTTGAAACTTGAATGTTTGAACAATTGTTTGCTATTTGTACTACTCCTGCAAATCCTGATGTGCCGCCAGCTTGAATGGTTAAGTTTTCAAAAATTATATTTTTACTATTTTCAAACTTTACAGTAAATGCTGAAGTGTTGATTGTAGGATTATATGTTAATATACATGTAGCTAATGAATCACCTTTAAATGTAATGGTATTTATTGATGAACTACCTAAAATATTTCCTAGCACAATCTGTTCATTGTAAGTACCCGGAGCAACATTAAATGTAACCGGGCCATTTATACCACCACATGTTAATGCTGTAATTGCTTGGTTAAAGCTTGTAAAGTTTCTTGAACCACTACCGGATGCATTTATGGTATAGCTGCCTGATAAAAATACACATGTAGGGCCTAATATTGCCGTATCATTACTTAATTTACTATCTGTGGTTAAATTAGGCGATGAAGTGTATGCGGTTACAGTGTATGTAACACCCGACAAGAAATTATATTTATTAATACATGAAAATACTACTAATGCAGTATCGCATGGGTTTAATGTGCCTGACCACGATATGATTTTTGGAATACTGCCATTAACAGAATATGCAACATTTGCACTGGTTATTACATTCGAGCCGAAATTTTGAAGTACAACTTTTACATCTTGTGTGCCTACTGTAAATGGTAAAATACTTGCTATACCTGCATCATTTGTTAAAGCCGATACCTCATCAGCACCCATATTTGTAGTTGCCGGGCGCATATCTCCATCTATGTCATTCATTACATAGCTCAATCTAGGAACTCTTCCGGCACATGCTGATGTTAAATGTAAATTAGTTGTTGAAACAAAATCAGGATTAATATTTACCGCATTTGCATTATATCCTCCTGCTCCTTTATAGTTTGTAGTATTGTACGTTGTTCCGTTGTTGTATATTATATCATAACTGCTTCCTGCACCAAAACGATAATAATTATTAGCATCTAAATCAAATGAGCCGTTTTGATTACCATTAATGTAAAGTGGAAAACCTGATCCGGTATTTGCTAAAATATTATTACGTATTGTAGAGTTTGTATTGTACGCTAAATACAATGAACTGTTGGATGAATTGGTTGTATTTGCATCAATATAAATTGAGTTATGCACGAAATTTAAACCTTGGAAGCTTGAGAAATATGCACCAAAAGCTGCAGTGCTGTTAAATCCTCCACCAATCATATTGTTAGTTATATTACTTGATGTTGCTCCACCACCATTAACTGCATAAATGCCATATCGTCCAATGTTTACTATTTTGTTGTTATTTATTTCGTGTTTTGTATTTGCTAAGTTGTTGTAGCAGCTTGTTAGGTATATACCAAAAGCATTTGTATTACCATTAACTGTTCTATTGCTAATTGTATTACCGTTTATTGTTAGTGCTTCATGGTAATACGCATATATTCCATAATAATACGCATCCGTAATAGTATTATTACTTATTACATTGTTTGTAGAGTATGGGCTAGATGTTAATCCGTACATTAATATTCCATAATATCCCCCGGATATTGTATTACTGTCTATAACCAAATTATTCAACCGAACACTAGTAGATAAGTTTGAGCCAGAACTTGTATTACTTAATATTAAAGGTGCAAATGAACTGCCTGTAGATGTTAGGCTATTTGGCACATTCAGCTTGCATTTAATTATTTGTGTATAATCACTTGCCCCTGCAATTTGAACAGCTACACCATAATTTGTTCCACTTGCATTTATTGTTAAGTTTTTAAATGTGATGTATGGTGAGTTGTTTAGTTTTATTGTCCAGTAATTTGAAACAGTGTTTGCTGCTGTATCAATAATCCTATTAGCAGCAGATACACCATCAAAGGTAACTGTATTAGTAGCAGATACTCCGTTAATAGCATTTAAGCTTATTTGTTCGTTGTATGTTCCAGGTGCAACAATAAATGTTACATTACCGGATACACCTGCACTATGTAAGGCATTAGTAGCAGCACGGAATGATACGAAATTATTTACCCCACTACCACTCGGGTTAATTGTATAGATACCTTTTAAACTTGCGTTTATAGGTCCGATAGTTATGGTGTCATTTGCTCTATTATTATCTGCATTTCCATTCGGTTGATGCAGATATACTTTAAATGTAGATAGAACACCGGCACTTATTAGTGCAGCTTTATTTCCTGTTAGAATTATTCTTATTGTATCATTTGTTGTAAGATTTAATCCAGTTAATGTTGTGTCTATCTGGTTTAATCCATTTACTGTATGGCGTAAACTAAAACTATGTATAGTATTTGTGCCAAAATTTTTAATTAATACATTAACATCGTTACTACCTGCCGCTATATTTAAACTTGGTGATGCAATTGAAGCTATACCCAAATCCAAGGTATCTGTTGATGCTATTTCATAAGAACCTATATCCGGTGGATTATTTCTTAGTGTGCCATTAACATCCTCATTAATTCCTGTAATTTGAATTCCATTGTTATTTGCTAAAGTTGGAATTAATTCATTTCCGCTTGTATAACCTGATGAGTTACTTACCGAATTATTACCACCTCCGGTTTTATAATTTATCGGGGTATAATTTGTACCACCTACATTTATTAAGTTAGTTGGAGTTCCTGCTTTGTAATAATTATTATAATCCAATGCTGGAGTAAATGTAACCGAGACAGTAGAACGGAATGGCAAATAATCCGCACCCGAAGTAGAGTCGGTTACTGCCATGTTATTGTTTCTGAAATCAAATCCTGTACCTGAGTTTAAATATATAGCTGCTGTTGAAGTACTGCTTGATGCAGAATTTGCAATTAATACTGAATTGAACCAAATATTCCAATTGTTGGATGAAGTGAAATAAATTCCACTTGGAGCTGCACTTCTAAACAACCCTCCAACTGAATTGTTACTTAACTCTGCTCTATTTGATGTGGCATTAGAATTAGATATATAAATTCCATACAATCCGGCATCAAAAATTTTATTTTTCTTAACTTCAGCAATTGCAGAATTGTTTGTTACCAAGCTATTTAGAAACATTCCATATGAACTGTTGTTTGTAGTTCTACAGTATATTTTGTTATTGTTAAACTTTGCTCCAATTAAGTTACTGGCATAAACACTATATGTGTAAGCATTGGTTAATATATTTCCGTCAAAAACAATATTGTTGTTTGACCCACTACCAGATATATAAGTGTTGGCATATCCACCTACTAGTTTACTGTTTAAGATATTTATTGTGTATGCATTTGAAGATGAAGTTGGAGAAGTAATACTTCCACTCATTACAAAACCTATATGGTTAGTAGATGTCCCATTATACGCACTACCCGCTAAGTCTAAAATACAATTTGCTATTGTAATATCATGCGAATTTCCGTAAACATGTACAGCCCATCCGTAGCTTGCGCCCGATGCTCTTATTGTCATGTTTCTTAACGAAATAAATCCGGTATTGTTAAATACAAAAGTAGAGCGCATTGCGCTTGCTGTTGATGAATAGTTTAATATTCGAGTAGAGTCGTTGCCTGCTCCTCCATCAAAGGTTATTGTATTTGTGCTGGATGCACCAATAATTTCACCTGATAATTCAATTCTTTCATTATATGTACCTGCGGCAACATTAAATATTACCGGAGCTGTAATACCTGCACAGCCTAATGCTTGTGCTGCTGAGCTAAATGAAACAAAGTTGCTAACACTTGCGGGTAAGGTATTGTCAATTGTATATGATCCGGCTAATGAACCGCAAATAGGACCTACAGAAATAGTATCATTTAATACATTCAAATCTGTTGAGCCATTAGGTAACGATGAATATGCTTTGATAACATACGTAATACCCGGCAAAAATGAATAGCGTTGGTCAGTTGAGCCAATACCGCTTGTGGCATTAAATTCAATAATTGCAGTATCGCATGCATTTAATGTGCCTGTCCAAGCTATTGTTGCAGGTGTTCCACCATTTACACTGTAGCTTACATTAGCTGATGATATAGTATTGTTTCCATTATTTGTTACTAAAACCTGAATATTATGAGTTCCCACAGTCATAGGAACTGAAGGTGAAAGTATTCCAATAACAGCTAAATCATTTGAAACTTTGCTTGTAGTTTCATACGCACCAATACTAGGTGGGTTATTACGTGTGTTGCCTAACAAATCAGTTGTAACACCACTAATAGTTTCGCCAAAATTACACGTTAAATTACTGCGTAAATTTGTATCGGATACAAAATTTGGATTAACGCTAATCGAATTTAAATTTAAGCCTGCTCCACCTATCATTGAACTTGTATTGAAGATAGTTCCGTTAATGCTTAATAATTTTGTAGGTACAGGCTTATAGTAGTTGTTGTAATTTAATGCTGAAAACGAACTACTGGTATTATCACTCCATAAAGCATAAGCTTGTGAGTTGGGATTGTTAACAGCAATGTTGTTATTTTTTACAATATTTCCTGTACAGTAATTTGCAAATTTCAAGGCACCGGAAGTAAGACCTGTTGAAGCATTGGTAATGTTTATACTATTGAATAAGATATCAATATTTGTGCAATAGTAGTAGCAATATATTCCGGCAGGGTCCATACTTCTAAAATTACCACCAATAGCATTGTTTATAATTTTTGACCGCAACGCACCTGCACCTCCCTGCATATAATATGCATATATACCATATTGTCCGGCATCGTTTATTACGTTTCCAATAATCTCTTTTCCGTAACTTCCTATTGATATTGGAAAGTTAATATACATACCTACGGATGAAGTATTTCCAGTAGGACGCATATTAATGTTATTATTATTGAAGCGGAACAACATCATGTAATAAGCATATATACCATACATGTTTGCATTGGTAATGGTATTGTTTCTTATGTTTATGTTATCCGAATTTTGACCATAAAGATAAATGCCCGAATTGCCTCCGGTAATTATATTACTATCAATTGTTAAATTTGAGAATTGTGCTTGGGTGTAAATATTTGCTGAGCCTCCATTTAACACAATACCTGTATAATTGTCATTGGTTCCTGTCGCTCCACTTCCTCCAATAAAATTTACTATACAGTTAGAAACTGTGCAGTACGAAGATGAATTACCACTAATATGAATAGGCCATGCACCTATACTTCCGGTTCCTCTAACAGTAAGATTTTTTATTGTAACATACGGAGTGTTGTTTACACGAATGGTGTGAAACTCTCCGGTTTGTGTAGCAGCAAAGGTTAATATCCTATTTGCAGCATTACCATTGCCCCCATCAAAAGTTATGGTATTGGTGGCAGAAGTTCCATATACATTTTCTAAAGATACTTGTTCGTTGTAAGGCGTGTTACCCATAACTGTAAATGTAACAGCACCGGAAACTCCACCATTGTTTAATGCATTAACAGCTGCTGTAAATGATGGAAAATTTGTTGAACTTGCTCCCTGAGATTGGTCAATGGTATAGTTGCCCGCTAATCCTGCATATATTAATGGTATTGACAAGGTATCATTAACATTGTTTGTATCAACAAGGTTATTTGGAAGTGCAGTATATACCTTAATTGTGTAAGCAGTATTTGCTACAAAGTTATATTGTTGTGAACCGGTAAATGTATAATTAGCACTTCCGCAAGCAGGGATATTTCCGCTGAAAATTCCCATCACCGGGGTTCCTCCATTAATGCTGTAATATACATTTGCTGATGTTACTGCATTTGATCCGTAGTTTTTTATAACTACAGTTATGTCTTGTGTTCCTGCATTAAATGGTATTGCAGGTGTTGTAATAGTACTTACGCCAATATCGTTAGGTATTCCATTTAGTTCATAAGCTCCTATATCCGGTGATGTTGCACTTCTGGTAGCTCCGGTTATATCTGTAGTTACGCTTGAAATAACAGCACCATTAAAACATGGATTCTTTATCGCTAAGTTGGTGTTTGATATAAAACTTGGGTCGTTAACAATTGATGCTTTGTTGTATCCACTGTTACCGATGATGTTTGAAGCAGTTAAAGTAATTCCACCGGAATAAGCTAATGGGCTTAGATTGTTTGTGCCTGCTTTGTAATATAAATTATTATTTAATGCACCTGTATCTTTTACTGCATAATAATATCCATTTGGGAAATAAAACGCATAAGCACTTGAACCAATTTTAGTAACAGCTAATATATTATTTCTTATGTCTAATAATGTTGCACCGGTAGTACAACAATTACCTACATATAATGCAGCACTACCTGAATTACTTGTTAGTGCATCAAGATTTACACTGTTATGATAAATATTCCAGTTGTAAGAATTGGATGCTATATATATTCCGCTGGCATTTGTGCTTCTAAAACCACCACCAATTACATTGTTAATTAAATTTGAACGAACAGCATCAGAGTATCCGGACGATGAGGAAAGATAAACTCCAAAATATCCTGCATTTTGAATTGTATTACCTATAATGTCGTGTTTATTTGTTGCACTTGCATTATTAGAATTGAAAAAGATACCATAACTATATAAATTACCATTCTCATTCATTCGAATACGATTGTTGTATAATGTAGATTTATTAGTGCCTGAGATGTATAGTCCAAAATTGTATGAACTATCAATTGAATTGTATCTTACATTAATATTATTTGCAGCACCGCTACCATAAATATAATTTCCATAGCCACCATAAATCGTATTACTATCAATAGAAATATTACTAAATGCTATGGAGCCTGTTGTTGGATTTGATGTACTATTATTAATTACTAATGCGCAATAGTTACTAAATGTATGTGTAGATGCTAACGTAGTAAACCCGATAATACAATTATTTATGTTGGTATTATTTGCTAACCCCATTATGTGTAATGGCCAGCCATACGATGCACTTGCTGCAAGTATTGATATGTTGCGTATTGTTACATATTGCAGTCCGTTTATACGAATAGTATAACCATTTGTTGTAGATGTAGCACCCGAGAAAGCAATAACTCGTGTACTTGCATTGCCATTTCCACCATCAAATGTAATGGTGTTTGTAGCATTTATACCGGTAATTCCGGTCAACTCTATTTGTTCAGAGTAATATCCTGCAGCTACGTTAAATCGAACAGCACCACTAATTCCGGAACCATTTGGTGTGCCTCCATCTGTTCGTGTACCGTATCGCATGTCGTTTACGGCAGATGTAAAGTTCTTATAATTGGTTGAACTTGCAGCTAATGAGGAGTCTATCGTGTAAACGCCTATTAAGGATGCATAAGATGGGTTAGAAACTCCGAATAAAAAGATAAAAAGGATTCCAAGCATCCAATTTAAACCAGTTTGTTGTTTTGTATTTTTTCTCATGTTAAATAAATTATTTTGCTTTAATGAATTTGCCTTTAATCTTTATAATTTGCCGCTTATAAATGTTGAGTGAAGTTCTAAGAATTAGTTTTCACTTAATCCCAATTCAGAAAAAATTAAAAGCAATGGAAATGTGAACTTACTTTATATTGATTTTCAATGCAAATTATTTTTAAATCATTTTCTATATAATAGATAGTATTCTGAATATCAACTCTTAAAATCTTTTAATCTGTTAACATTATTTTAATTGACAGGATTAATATCACTAAATGGTAAAAAATATAAATACATTTTTATAATTTAGTTTACAGTGTAAACTATTTACATTTTCAACTATATTTGCCTTGTGAATAATTGTAGTAAGAATATATTTAACCCATACGATTTGTGTGAAAGCCCACTTGGTTTACGCTTCAATAATTTGTTTAAGCGATATAATCAGGCAACGGATAAGCTTTTGAAGGAAGAAGATATTGATAGGTACTTTTTTATTTTGCGCTTAATATGTGAACATAAAAGTATAACCCAACAATGCTTGGCAGATAGCTTGCAAATAGACAAAACCATTATGGTAAGAATAATAGACTATCTGTCAAAAGGTGGATTTATTAATCGCACTCCGCATGCTACGGATAGAAGAGCTTACCTAATTACCCCAACCGAAAAAGCATTAAATCTTGCTCCTAAAATTGATAAAACTTTTCACTATCTAAATCAATCTGCATTTAAAGGTTTTACAAAGCAAGAAATTAACGATTTTAAAATTTATATCGAAAGAATGGAGCAAAATCTTTTAGCCATTCAAAACAAAATAAAACCAAAGAAATAATGAACAAGAAGATAATTTATATAGCAATTGGTGTTGCAATTTTGGCAGTTTTATTAATTCCAAAATTAAAATCAAACACCTCTAAATCGAATAAACCAAGCAAATTGGCTAATGCTGCTATTAAAGTAAAAATAGTAAATGTAGCACCTGAATTTTTAGATAAATCAATAGAAACTACCGGTAATTTATTAGCCGAAGAAGAGGTGGTGCTTTATCCTGAAACTCAAGGTAGGGTAACTGAAATAAATTTTAATGAAGGAGCCAAAGTGCAAAAAGATATGTTATTGGTAAAAATTAACGATAGCGACTTGCAAGCACAGCTTAAAAAAGCCATTGCAACAAAACAATTGAAAGATGATAATGAGAAAAGAAATAAGGCATTATTACAAAAAGGAGCTATAAGCCAAGAGACGTACGATATTGCAAATAATGAACTTATCAGTATTCAAGCTGATATAGAATTATTAAAAGAACAAATCAGAAAAACAAAGATAATAGCTCCGTTTAGTGGAATAATAGGTTTGCGTAACGTTAGCGTTGGAAGTTACATTACACCATCTACCAAAATAGCCGCACTACAAAGTATAGATAAAGTAAAATTAGAATTTTCAGTTCCGGAGAAATATGCTCCATATATAATGATTGGAAATAAAGTTTCATTTACAACAGATGGTAGCGATATAAAATACGAAGCTAAAGTATATGGAATTGAACCTAAAATAGATGAGGTATCACGTAATGTAATTATGCGTGCAGTTTGCAATAATCCTAATCACACTTTGCTTCCGGGTGCATTTGCTAAAGTAACAATGCATACTACTTCAAACAATAATGTTTTTATGTTACCTACACAAGCATTGGTTCCAATACTAAAGGGACAAAAAATATACATCGTACAAGGCGATTCCGTAATAGAACGCAAAGTAAAAACCGGAATACGTAAAGAAGATAAGATTGAAATTACTGAAGGACTAAACGGTAATGAGCAAGTAGTGGTAGAAGGAGTAATGTACTTACGAAGTGGAAGTAAAGTGAGGATGTAATATTGCTTTAGCATTAAAATACTAACTATTACATATTGGTATTTTTTAAAAATAAAATTAATAGAAATAAGAAATGAGTTTAAGTACAACTAGTATAAATAGGCCGGTGCTTGCCATAGTAATGTCAATTATTATATTACTGTTTGGTGGTATTGCCTTTAACTTTTTGGGAGTTCGTGAGTACCCATCAATTGATCCGCCTATAATAACCGTAAGAACAAATTACACCGGAGCAAATCCGGATATAATAGAGTCGCAAATAACCGAACCATTAGAAAAAGCCATCAATGGAATTGCCGGTATTCGCTCCATATCATCGGCAAGTAACCAGGGGAGTAGTATAATTACAGTTGAGTTTAGTTTGAATGAAGATTTGGAAGCAGCTGCAAATGATGTTCGCGATAAAGTTTCGCAAGCTGTACGACAATTGCCACAAGATATTGATGCTCCTCCGGTAGTTTCAAAGGCTGATGCAAATTCAGATGCAATACTTACACTTACTGTACAAAGTACATCAAAAAATCATTTGGCAGTAAACGATTATGCTGAAAATGTATTGTTAGAAAAACTGCAAACCATACCCGGAGTAAGTACAATTCAGATATGGGGTCAAAAAAGGTATGCTATGCGGCTTTGGCTTGATCCGGTTAAGTTAGCTGCTTACAAACTTACAGCATCAGATGTGCAGCAAGCATTAAACAGAGAAAATGTAGAATTACCCGGAGGGAAAATTGAAGGAAATACTACGGAACTATCTGTTAAAACAATTGGAAGATTTACAACAGAAGATGAGTTTAATAATGTAATCCTTCAATCAACAAATAACAGAACAGTACGATTAAAGGATGTAGGGTACGCAATTTTAGGGGCAGAAAACGAACAAACAATTTTAAAAGAAAGTAGCGTGCCGATGATTGGTTTAGCACTTGTTCCGCAGCCGGGTGCCAATTACATTGACATAGCCGATGAATTTTATAAACGATATAAGCACATTAAAGAGGAAGTACCAAAAGATATACAATTGGACATTGCAATGGATAATACAAAATTTATTCGCAAGTCTATCACGGAAGTGGAAGAAACTTTATTCATTGCATTTTTCTTGGTAGTGTTAATTATCTATTTGTTTTTTAGGGATTGGCTTATCGCTATTCGTCCATTAATTGATATTCCTGTTTCATTAATAGGGGCATTTTTTATCATGTATGTTTTTGGGTTTTCCATTAATATTTTAACCCTACTTGCAATTGTTTTAGCTACCGGATTAGTGGTAGATGATGGTATAGTAGTTACAGAAAATATCTATAAAAAAATTGAGCAAGGATTAAGCCCGCGTGAGGCTGCAATTAAAGGTTCAAACGAAATATATTTTGCAGTTTTATCTACTTCAATAACTTTAGCTGTTGTATTTCTACCAATAATTTTTCTTGAAGGTTTTGTTGGTCGTTTATTTCGTGAGTTTGGTGTAGTAGTGGCAGGTGCAGTTCTGATTTCAGCTTTTGTTTCATTAACACTTACACCGGTATTAAATGTTAAGCTTCAGCGAAAAGATCACAAACATTCAAAATTTTATTTAATGACCGAACCATTTTTTGAAGCATTAAATAATGCGTATAATAACTCATTACGCAGTTTTATGAAAAAAAGATGGTTAGCTATTGCTATCGTATTTATATCTGTAGGATTAATTCTTCACTTCAATCTGAACTTGCCCCATTAGAAGACCGAAGTGCATTGCGTATTGCATCAACTGCACCCGAAGGTGCTTCGTATGAGTATATGGAAAACTATATGGATAACGTTGCTCGAATGGTAATGGATTCAACGCCTGAAAAGCGAATTTTATTATCCGTAGTTGCTCCAGGGTTTACAGGAAGTGGAGCCGTTAATACAGGATTTACAAGAATATTCTTAACTGAACCTAGTGAACGCAATAGGTCACAAGAAGAAATTGCACAAGTAGTACAAAAATCATTGGGAGGAATGACAGCAGCACGCTCATTTGTAATTCAAGACCAAACAATCAATGGGGGAGGCGGTCCTCGTTCAGGTTTCCCAGTACAATACATTCTGCAAAACCAAGACTTTAATAAGCTTCAAGAAAACTTACCTAAGTTTTTAGAGGAGGCATATAAAAATCCAACGTTTCAAGGTGTGGATGTTAATTTAAAATTTAATCGCCCTGAACTTGTAATTGAAATTAATAGAGAAAAGGCAAAAGCTGTAGGTGTTAGTGTTCAGCAAATAGCACAAACCTTACAATTAACTTATGGTGGTGTACGGTATGGATACTTTACCATGAATGGTAAGCAATACCAAATAATTGGTCAAGTGGATAGAGAAAATCGTGATCAACCATTGGACTTAAAATCCTTGTTTGTAAGAAATGATAAAGGAGTGTTGATTCAATTGGATGCAGTAGTAAATGTTGTAGAACATAGCAGCCCCCCTCAGTTGTATCATTACAATCGTTACAAGTCAGCAACAGTAAGTGCAGGGCTTGCACCAGGAAAAACAATTGGTGATGGCATAAAGGCAATGAATGATATCCGTGATAAAGTTTTGGACGAATCTTTTTCAACTGATTTAAGTGGGCCTTCGCGTGATTTTGCTGAGAGTTCATCCAATACCATGTTTGCATTTATTTTTGCTTTGGTATTGGTTTACTTAGTACTTGCGGCTCAGTTTGAAAGTTTTGTTGATCCAATTATCATTATGCTTACTGTTCCAATGGCAATTGCAGGAGCACTTATTTCACTTTGGTATTTTAATCAAACCATGAATATTTTTAGTCAGATTGGGATAATTGTATTACTCGGTTTGGTTACTAAAAATGGAATTTTAATTGTAGAGTTTGCTAACCAAAAACGCGAAGAAGGATTATCAAAACTGGAAGCCGTACAGCAAGCAGCCGTATCGCGATTACGCCCGATATTGATGACAAGCTTGGCTACAATTTTAGGTGCATTGCCAATAGCATTAGCAATGGGTGATGCCGCTACAAGCAGAATATCGTTAGGTATAGTTATTATAGGTGGATTAATTTTTTCGGGATTTTTGACTTTGTATGTAATTCCGGCAGTCTATTCATACCTATCCAGAGGTGGCGTTCGTACCAAAACTGTTAATGAAACCATTGAACAATAAATTACTTACACAATAAATCAATTAATGAAAACAAAATCATATTTTATCCATGTATTGTGTGCATGTTTTGTTTCCCTGCAATCCTTATTTGCACAAGAAGTGCTAACATTAAGTGATGCACTTAAGTTGGCTTTAGAAAATAATTACTCCATATTAATTGCAAAAAACGAAGCCGAAATTAGTAAAAACAATAATAGGATTGGTGCTGCAGGTATGTTGCCATCGGTAGTTGGCACAATAAATCAAGACAATCAAATTCAGGATTCAAGACAAAAGTTTTTGAACGGAACTGATAATAATAAAGATGGTGCAAAAAACAATAGTTTAAATGCAAATGTTGAATTAGGTTGGACAATTTTTGATGGTATGAAAATGTTTGCAACCAAAAATAGACTGAATGAATTGCAACAAATTGGCGAACTAAAAATGCGTGCCAATATTGAAAATACATTTATGCGAATTACCAAAGCATACTTTGATGTATTGCTTGCTAAACAACAATTACTATCTAATGAAGAAGCATTAGCTACTACCAAACAAAGAAGAGAATTGGCAGAAGAAAAATGGAAAGCCGGAAAGAGTCCTAAAACAGAAGTGCTTAAAGCTAGAGTAGATGAGAATGCGGATAGTGCTACCTACTTGCGGCAATTAATAGCAGTAAATAATTTAAAGGTAACACTAAACCAGCTGTTAGCACGCGATATTAATACTTCGTTTGAAATAGATACCAACTCAAGTGCAATACAAAAGCAATACGTTTTGAATGAATTGATGAATAAAGTTACTGCTCAAAATGCTAGCTTATTGATAGCAAAAAAGAATCAACAAATAAGCTTATTGAGTTTGCGAGAAATACAAGCTGAACGTATGCCTACAATACAATTAAAATCGGGTTATAATTATAATAAACAACAATCGGAAGCCGGATTTTTGCAAAGCTCACAAACCAATGGGTTTCATTTCGGAGCCGGTTTAAGTATTAATTTGTTTAACGGCTTTGATGTTTCAAAACGGATGCAAAATGCCAAATTAACAACACGTTCATACGAGTTAGTTTATAAAGATTCGCTTACACGTATGCAAAACCAAATTCAATTGGCATACAATAATTTTGTATTAAGCCAAAAACTAGTTGAATTTGAAAAACAAAATTTAAGTATTTCAAAAGAGAACTTTGAAATTGCAAATGAGCAATACAAAGTAGGTGTAATAACTAGTATTGAATTGCGTGAAGCGCAACTCAACTTACTTAAAAGCAAAATTCGATTATACTCATCCGAGTATGAGGCTAAAATTAATGAAACGGAATTGCTGCGTTTGTCCGGTGAACTAATGCGGTTTTAATCAGTGGTTTTATTGCTGCCAAATTAATTAAAGAGCCGGATGATGCCTTTTGTTTGGACTTTTGCTGCACGAACCCGATGTAAGTGAAGAAATGCTGGAACCCGAATTGCCGCAATACTTACATAAATATTTCGACTTTTCACTTCCTTCATATAATCCATGATTCTTTCCCTCAGGATTTTTGCTGCACGAACCCGATGTAAGGCTTGAAATGCTTCCTGCGGTGCTACCACACCATTTGCAATAAACTTTTGACATGATTTATTTAAATTTATACTTAATCAAATGTAATGGATTTAATTAAGTATAACATAACAAAATTTATCAAAGAAATTACTTAATTAGCCCAATACGAAAACACTTTTTATGAAAGGTATTTATACTATCGCACTACTTATTTTATCCAACTTGTTTATGACTTTTGCCTGGTATGGGCATTTGCAATTTCAAAAAATAGATTGGCTTAAAAGCACAGGATTAATAGGTATTATTTTGGTTAGTTGGTTTATTGCATTGTTCGAATACACATTTCAAGTGCCGGCTAACAGAATTGGTCATCATGCACACGGTGGTCCTTTTAGTTTGTTTGAGCTAAAAACTATTCAAGAGGCAGTAAGCATCTTTGTTTTTGTATTGGTTAATATTTATGTTTTTAAAGATGGAACACTGCAATGGAATCATCTTTTAGGTTTTGCTTTAATAGTACTTGCAGTTTTTGTAATTTTTAAAAAATGGTAAACTACCCGATTAGGTCTTTTGCAATTTTTCTGGTTTCAATATCCGTTTCAATATAATCCTCCAAAGTAGGTTTGGCAATGAAGCTTACCTTTTGCATGCATTTTTCATTTAGTTTCATAATTCCTAAGAAATTAATTTTATCCTTTAAGAAGGCATCAACAGCAATTTCATTTGCGGCATTTAATATGCACGCCATGTTACCGCCTTTGTTCATTGCTTCGTAGGCTAATTTTAAATTTCTAAAAGTTTGCATATCCGGTTCTTCAAAAGTTAATGTTGAATAATTTTTGAAATTCATCCGAGTGAAATCTGTTTTAATTCTTTCCGGATAAAAGAAGGCATAATGTATTGGTAGTTTCATATCCGGTAATCCCATTTGTGCTTTTATGCTACCATCTGTAAATTCTACCATGCTATGAATAATGCTTTGTGGATGAATAACAACTTCTATTTGTGTATCCTTAACTCCAAATAACCACTTTGCTTCAATTACTTCTAATCCTTTATTCATTAAAGTTGCTGAATCAATTGTGATTTTTGCACCCATGCTCCAATTCGGATGTTTTAATGCTTGTGCTTTAGTTACATTAGCTAATTCATCTAGTTTTTTTCCTCTAAATGGTCCACCGCTTGCAGTAAGAATTATCTTCTCAATAGTATTTAAATCTTCTCCTACCAAGCATTGAAAAATAGCAGAATGTTCTGAATCAACCGGAATAATATTTACCTGGTGTGTCGAGCAAAGTTTAGTAATTAATTCTCCGGCAACCACTAATGTTTCTTTATTTGCTAATGCTATACGTTTTTTATTTTCAATTGCTTTAATAGTTGGAAGTAATCCGCTATATCCAACCATTGCAGTAAGTACAGTATCAGCCGATGTAATTTCCATTATTTCTGCAATGGAATTATTTCCTGCAAAAACTTTAATATCCTCCGAAGCCAAAGCTTCTTTTACTTGTAAGTATTTGCTTGTATCGGCAATTACTACATGGTTTGGGTTAAATTCTTTTGCTTGTGCTATTAATAATTCGGCATTGGTATTTGCTGTTAATACTTCTACTTCTATTTTATCTTTTTGGGTACGTGCAATCTCTAAAGCCTGGGTGCCAATTGAGCCTGTACTACCTAAAATTGCTATCTTTTTTTTAATGGTCATTTGTTGATAATGTTAATAATCCTTCTGCTATTTTTCTGTCGTTGCTTAGGCGTGGAACTTTGTTTTGACCACCTAATTTTCCTTCCGCTTTCATGTAATTTATAAAAGTGTTTTTTACTAATGATGTTATTTTTAGTGGTTGTAAAATATTGCCTTCAATTAAATCTTTGTAATAAATATTTTTTTGTTGCAATGCTTCATCAACTTCAGATGCAAATTGCTTTAAGTTGTTTGGTTCGTTTTCAAACTCAATTAACCATTCGTGGTATGGCAATTCGCCATTGCTTGGTGTAACCTGTGGTGCAACTGTAAATTCAGTAATTTCTATTGCATACTTTTTAGCAGTTTGTAACAATGCAAATTCAACTTCTTCGCCAATTACATGCTCACCAAATGCAGATATAAAATGTTTAACTCTGCCGGTTACTACAATTCGGTATGGCTTTATTGATGTAAACTTTATAGTATCGCCAATATTATATCCAAACAAGCCTGCATTGGTATTAAGTATAAGTACATAGTTTGTGTTTAGTTGTACTTCACTTAGGCTTATTCGTTTGGGGTTTTCTTGGTAATATTCAGCAACAGGAATAAATTCATAAAATATTCCGTTATTGGTTAGTAATAAAAGTCCTGTTTCTGATTGTGAATCCTGGTATGCAAAAAAACCTTCGCTTGCCGGGTAGGTTTCAATTGTATCAATTTTCTTTCCTATGCTTTGTTCTATTTTTGCTCTGTAAGGTTCAAAATTTACTCCTCCATACACAAACAAATTAAAGTTGGGGAATATGTCTTTTATTGGTTTGCCATTTCGCTTCTCACTCAGTTTGTCAAAATACATCTGTACCCAAGGTGGAATACCACTTATTAAAGTCATGTTTTTATCTATTGTTTCATTTACTATCGTATCTACTTTTTTTTCCCAATCCTCAATGCAATTAGTGGTGTATGATGGCATTTGGTTTTTGCGCAAATATTGTGGCACATGATGATTTACAATTCCACTTAATCTACCCGTTTGAATTCCGTTTACAATATCTAATGTTGGGCTGCCTGAAAGAAAGATTAATTTCCCTTCAACAAAATCGGAATTGCCGGTTTCGGCTATATAGCATAACAATGCATTTCGTGCAGAGTTGATATGAAACTGTATAGATTCTTTTGAAATTGGAATATATTTTACACCGGATGTTGTACCACTTGTTTTGGCAAAATATATTGGTTTACCTTTCCAGCACACATCCGGTTTACCTTCAACCATTGCATCAAAGTAGGATTTTAATCCTTCGTAATCTCTTATCGGAACTTGGTTTTTAAATTCAGTATAAGTGGTGTTTTGTGTAAGTTTATGGTCTTTGCCAAATTTTGTTTTGGCAACTACTTTCATTAATTGTGTAAACCATTTTTCTTGATCTGCAATTGCATTTGCTGCTTCTTTTTTTACTTGCCCTGTAATGTAACTTGCAAGTAATTTTGCTAAAAACGATTTAACTCCCATACACTATCCAAAAATACAAAACCCAAGCAATGTATCAACCGAAAAATTTAGTACGTGTTTTAAAACCCGCTTAATACGGAGTAATAATTTTATCTTTTGGATATTTTACCTCAAAACTAAATTTTACTGTTTGTGTTTTTTCAGGTTCTAAAGTTAATGTCCAGGTTAATTTTCCTGTAGTAGCATTATATGCAGCGTTGCCTAAATCTGTTGTGTTTACTTCAATTTCTTTGTCGTTGCTTACCGGTATTTGGTCTTCAATTGTTAATGCAATTGCTTCTTTACGTGTATTGCGTACTGAAATCTCCCATGTGCTTGCTTCTTTTTTTGTACTGCCAAAAAAACTCTTACTACTTAACTCTTTCAGTTTTGTACGTTTTACTTGTATTCGCTTATCCCTTCCTAAGGTTAAAACTAATGTATCATTAGTAGTACCATTGATATATGATTTTCCAGTAAACGTACCATCAAAGTAAACATTAGCTTCACCATTAATTTGATTTATCAAATCACTTCCTGCTACTTTTGCAGTAACAAATACATCGTTATCCAATTTAGGTACTACATTGTATGCGTAAATTGCATCCAATTCCGTAGTTACCAAATCTACCTGACTTGGTTTGTTATCACTTGGTATGGAATAAGGTGTGTTTACTATAAATTCAATGTTTGCTACACCTTGTTTTGTTTCTGCAATACCTGATGCATACATTAAGGGTTCAGCAGCATCGCCTTCACTATTCTCTTTTTGCTTCATCATTCTGGCTCCGCGTATTGATATTCTTTCGGCAGGAGCATGCATTACCGGAGTATAATAGGTTAAATATGCAGGATATAACTCCGGAAGATTACCGCCAACAGTTGGGTTTGCAGTACTAAGTGTTAATGAAACATTACTCCAGTCTTCACCTGTTTGTTGAAAAATATTAGCTTTAGTTATTAGCTGTAATTTACTTTTGGTATCTTTTATACGAATATCATAAAAAGGAGTCCAGCTTACATTATCTACAAGATAGGATAACTCAACTGCTGTTTGAGGAATATAATTTGATGACTTGATAGTTACAACAATCTCCATATAACGTTCTCTGTTTTGATTGTATTCATTCAACTGAGATTGAAACTTACTTTGTAATACTTGTAGTTTTTTAACTGTTAAATCAATTTTATAAACTTCTTCACCTATCTCTTGACTTCGTTTTCTATACAGCGTTAATGCATCTTCTAAATCTTCAATCTTAACACCTGAATTACTTCCGCCAATTTGCTTATTTGCTAATAATACTTCTTTTTCTAATTGCAGCGCATCTTTACGAATTTTGTTTGAATAAATTTGAAAATTAATACGTTCTAAGGTGTCCTCAAGTTCCAAAACAAATGTTGGTTTTTGATTGTTTTGTAAATAATTATTTCTGGAAGTAACTGACATTAAAGTAACATTACTTTCCGTTTTTACTTGTAAGCTATTTATGTTAATGTAAGGTGAAATCTGATTGAAAATTAAATTAGTAGTTCCGGGTTGAATAGCTGTTTTCCCTATTCGTGTTACCTGTGCTTGATTAACAAATACAGTTACACTTTTTACCATTGAAGGAATGTATTGTTCGTTTTCAACGGCCGATGCTGATGTTACTCCAGCAAAGACGATTAAAATTAAACTAAATACAAGGTTTTTTAAATTCAATTTTGAATTATAACGGGATGTTTCCATGTTTTTTACGAGGTAAGTTGGCAACTTTATTTTCAAGCATTTTAAATGCTTTTATCAGTTTCAAACGTGTTTCTTCCGGAAATATTACTTCATCAATAAATCCTCTTTCAGCAGCACGATATGGGTTAGCAAAAATATCTCCATATTCTTTTTCTTTTTTGGCAAGTTCAGCATTGTGGTCAGCAGCGGCATCAATATCTTTTTTGAAAATAATTTCAGCAGCACCTTTAGCACCCATTACGGCAATTTCAGCAGTAGGCCAGGCATAGTTTATATCACACCCAATATGTTTGCTGTTCATTACATCATAAGCTCCTCCGTAAGCTTTACGTGTAATAACCGTAACGCGTGGTACTGTTGCTTCACAAAATGCATATAGCAATTTAGCCCCATTAGTTATAATGGCATTCCACTCTTGGTCGGTTCCCGGTAAAAAACCCGGTACATCTTCAAATACCAATAATGGAATATTAAATGAATCACAAAAGCGAACAAATCGAGCACCTTTTTGTGAAGCATGTATGTCTAAGCATCCTGCTAATTGCGAAGGTTGATTGCCTATTATTCCTATGCTTCTGCCACCAATGCGAGCAAAACCTACAACAATATTTTCAGCATAGTTTTTATGAACTTCATAAAACGAACCCTCGTCAGCTACTTGCTCAATTACTTCGCGCATATCATAAGGCTGGTTAGGATTTTCAGGAACTATTGTTTTTAGTTCTTCCCTTAACTCATTGCTGTTTGTATCGTAGGCATACAATGCCGTTTTTTCTTCACAATTGCTCGGTATGTAACTTAATAGTTTTCTAATTTGTTGAATGCAGTCAATTTCATTTGCTGCTGTAAAATGTGCTACTCCACTTTTGGCAGAATGTACGGATGCTCCTCCTAATTCTTCTGAAGTTACTTCCTCGTGTGTTACGGTTTTAACCACATTGGGTCCGGTAACAAACATGTACGAAGTGTTTTCTACCATGTAAATAAAATCTGTAATAGCCGGACTATACACCGCACCGCCAGCACATGGTCCCATAATGGCTGAAATTTGCGGTACCACTCCACTTGCTAAGGTATTCCGATAAAAAATATCTGCATAACCGCCTAATGAAACAACGCCTTCTTGTATGCGTGCTCCTCCTGAATCATTTAATCCAATAACCGGTGCTCCTGATTTCATAGCCAAGTCCATCAGTTTGCATATTTTTTCTGCATGTGTTTCGCTTAATGAACCTCCAAATACTGTAAAGTCTTGAGAAAAAACATATACTAATTTTCCTTCTATTGTTCCATATCCGGTAACAACACCATCCCCTAAAAATTGTTGTTTTTCCATTCCGAAATCTTTGCTGCGATGCGTTACAAAAGCTCCTATCTCTTCAAACGAACCTTCGTCTAATAAAAAATATATTCGTTCGCGTGCAGTAAGTTTTCCTTTTTTATGTTGTGAGTCAATTCGTGCTTGCCCTCCACCTAACATGGACTCATCTCTTTTTTGTTGAAGCAATTCCCTTTTATCTTGTGCTTTACTTGTTGTATTGCCCATAAATTTATTGGTTAATGTAATTTTTAATGCGCAATATTAGTATAAATCGGCTGATTTTTTGCACGAAATTAATATACCGCAAAAGCTATAAAATATGTAGGTTGCAAATGATTGAAGTGTAATTAATTTTAAACTTTCCTGCTATTCGGTTTTTTAAAATTAGCAATTCAGTTTCGTTTCATAACTTGCAGCATATTTTAATTATTTGAAAGCATCAACACGAAATACAGCAGTATTGGTATTGTGTATGTTAATAGCAGCATACCCGGTAATAAAATGGGGTATGGGTATTAGTCCGGATTCCGTTGCATACTTATCAGCTGCATACAACTTTTCTGCGGGTAATGGGTTTATTTTATACGATAATTCATACATGACTAATTGGCCTATTCTTTATCCTGCTTTAATTGGGTTACTTAATTTTATTCCGATTAATATAAATACGAGTATTTTTCTCTTTCAATGTATTATTGGCTGCTTGAGTTTTTATTTTGTACAAAAGCATTTGTCTGGCAAGTATTCAAAAATTTTGTTGTTAAGTATTTTTCTCTTTCCTCCATTTTTCAAGTTGTTTCTTATGGTTTGGAGTGAGTCGTTATTTATTTTACTAATTGTATTAGCAATTTTTAATTTCACTAAAAATATACAAAACACTGCTACTACTTTACTTTATATCTTGTTTTTTTCGTTAGCCTGTCTTACTCGATATGCAGGTGTATTTTTAGTGTTGGGTTTATTGCTTAGTGAATTTTTTGTGTTTCGTAACATTAAGAAAAGTTTGCTGCTATGTGTTAGTTTAATTCCAATAGGTGTAAATCTGTTAATAAATTTTAGGTATCA
>JACFNJ010000253.1 GCA_019454865.1 Bacteroidia bacterium | reverse complement strand
TGAGGCTACTGATGGTGCTTTAAAATTAGCAAAAAGAGTTACAAAACGAACAGAGATAATTGCATTTAAGCAAGCATATCATGGCAGTACACATGCAGCTTTAAGTTTAAATAGTGAGGAAGAATATAAAAACGCTTTCCGCCCGTTGTTACCGGATATTCGTTTTTTAACTAATGGAAATGAGAATGAACTTTCAGCAATTACGGAAAAAACAGCATGTGTAATTATTGAAATTGTTCGAGGTGAAGCAGGGTATATCCCGACTGATGAAAAATTTTTATTTGCATTGCGAAATAAATGTAATGAAACAGGCACTTTATTAATATTTGATGAAATACAAACAGGGATGGGTAGAACAGGAAAAATGTTTGCATTTGAGCATAGTGGTATTATGCCTGATATTTTATTGCTTGGTAAGGCATTAGGAGCCGGAATGCCTATTGGAGCATTCATCTCTTCACACAAAAATATGCAGTGTTTAGCAGAAAACCCAATATTGGGGCATATTACAACCTTTGGTGGGCATCCGGTAATTTGCGCTGCAGCAATTGCAGGTATTGAAGAACTAATGCGGTTACAATTATTAAATCAAGTAGCAGAAAAAGAAAAACTTTTCCGAGAGTTACTCATTCATCCTGCAATAAAAAGTGTTAATGGCAAGGGACTGATGTTGGCATTGGAGTTAGAAAGTTTTTCTTTTAATAAGCAGGTAATTGATGAGTGTATCGCAAATGGATTAATTACAGATTGGTTTTTATTTGCTACTAATTGCATGCGTATTGCTCCACCACTAATTATAACGAAAGCAGAAATAGAAAAGTCGTGCTCAATTATTTTGAATGCATTAAATAAATATTTTCAAAGTTAACTTATACAAAAACAAAAAAAGCTGCCTTAATAAGCAGCTTCTTTTGTTTGTATTTTATGGTTTTTATTATTCAATTTTGGTAAATGGTTTTGAAACTAAATTTCCATTTTCCATGTAACGTATAAAGTACATACCTTTTTGCAAATCACCAATACTTATACTGTTTTCACCCGGATTTAGTGTAATGTTTTTAACTATTGAACCAAGAATATTATATATACTTATATCAATTGTTTTATTACCTTTTTGCTTTAAAGTAATAATATCTTTAGCCGGATTTGGATAAAAAGAAATTGTATTTGTTTTCTTAATATCATTAACACCGGTAGCCCACCCTTTTGCAATCATACTGAAAGTGTCAATCATGCTTGAGTTTGATAGTGATTTTATTACCACTCTAACATTGCCATTGCCTCCAATATCATTAAAAATAAAATCTCCTTTTAATGGTCCTGTTTCTCCTTTTCTTAAAGTGAAATTTTTGGTTGAACCTAATGATAAGCCGTAATAACATTCTTGATTATCGCAAAATGAGAAATCCCATCCTGAAACTAAATTATATTCAATTATTTGCCATGAAAATAAACTGTCAGCAGGGTCGGTAGCATTATTAGTAATAGTAGTTGCAGCTAACTTGCTTTCATTGCTATACCACTCAACAGAAACAACTCTACTTGCTAAGCTAATATTTTGGGCTTGTATGGTAAAAGCTGTAAAAAATACAGCAGCTAATGTGTGTAAAATTCGCTTCATTTTTTTTTGTTTTAATTCGTTGGTACGAAAATACATGTAAATATTTGTATTTACAATTTAATAAATTTTACTTTTCAATTATCTACGTTGTAATTTTTATGTTAAAAATATTTTTTTTTTTTGTTAAAATACTTAAATCTGCATTATCTAAATATTTAAAAAGGAAATCCTTTAATAAATTATATGAAAAAAAATCTACTATTATTGGCTGCATCTACGCTGGTTAGCATAGGCGCCATGGCGACTGGTTATTACCACATTCGCACAACTGGAACAACTTCGGAGTACAACATGAATCAATCTACCGGAACTTCGGCAATTTATACCGGAACTGGTACGGCAAAAGCTAATGAATTATTTTCTCCGGCAGTAAGTTTACCTTTTGCATTTAGCTTCTACGGAAATGCAGTTACACAATTCAAAGCAAGTTCAAGTGGCTACATTACATTTGACGTTTCCCAGACAACTGATGTAACAAGTAATACTGCATTACCAAATGCTTCCGCTCCTAAAAATGCAATATTTGCATTCTGGGACAACTTACGCTTACAAACGATTACTCAAGGAAGCAGTACATTTCCATCAGATATTAGAACATGGACTTATGGCACTGCACCTAATCGTGTTTTTGTAGTTCAATGGAGATTAACTCAAACTAACGATGGAAGTAATGCAACTAATGTTACTTATTTTGCTATTCGATTGTATGAAAATGATAGCCATTTTGATGTAGTACATAATTATGGATTTGGAACATTCTCAGCAACGGTAGGCTGTCAAAATGCAGATGCATCATCAGGTTATTCGATATTGTCAAGCCCTAATCAAAACTTCGGAGGTAATAGCGGTTCGTATGATGCAGCAAAAAGTCATGTGTATTCATTTTATTATGGAACACAAC
>JACFNJ010000252.1 GCA_019454865.1 Bacteroidia bacterium | reverse complement strand
TTATGAAATACGATTATTTAATAGTAGGAGCAGGATTGTATGGTGCAACATTTGCACACCAAATGAAATTAGCCGGAAAATCTTGTTTGGTAATTGAAAAAAGAAATCACATTGGAGGGAACACATACTGTAGTAATAACAAAGGAATAGTAGTACACGAATATGGAGCACATATTTTTCATACAAACGATGCTGCTATTTGGAATTTTGTAAACAGTTTTGTTGAGTTTACACCTTTTATAAATAGCCCAAAGGCTATGTATTATGACGAATATTTTAACTTACCGTTTAATATGAACACCTTTAAGCAGCTTTGGGGAGTAAGCACTGAAGAAGAAGCACGGGCAAAACTAAAAGAACAAACTGCAAAATACCAAAACATCTCTCCTACCAATTTGCAAGAACAAGCATTAACACTTGTAGGCGATGAGATTTTTGAAAAACTAATTAAGCATTATACCGAAAAACAATGGGGACGTCCTTGTGATAAATTACCTGCATTTATTATTAAACGATTACCACTACGCTTTACTTTTGATAACAATTATTTTAATGATAAATACCAGGGCATACCCAAAGGCGGCTATAATAAACTTACCGAAAAATTACTAGAAGGAATTGAAGTTAGATTAGGAATTGATTTTTTACAAAACAGAGAACAATTGGAGCAATTGGCAAAAACTATTGTATTTACCGGAAAAATTGATGCTTACTTTGACTATTGTTTAGGAGAATTAGAGTACCGTTCACTTCATTTCAATACCCTTGTGATGGAGAATACTTCCAATTTCCAAAACAATGCAGTAATAAATCATACATCACCGGATGTGCCATATACAAGAGTTGTAGAGCATAAACATTTTGAATGGGTAGATACACCACACACAGTAGTTTCGTATGAATATCCACAAAAATACATACGTGGTGGTGAGGCATATTATCCGATAAATGACGAGAAAAACAATTCATTGTATCGCGCATATCGTGATAAAGCGAATGCTTTACCAAATTATATTTTTGGAGGAAGATTAGCCGAATATAAATACTACGACATGCACCAAGTGATAGCAGCAGCATTACATAAAACCAAAGTTGTTCTGCAAAATGAATAAACGGGTTTTAATATATTGTCCGGTATTTAAACCGCAAGAAAGCGGCTACACACATGCCTTTGAAGGGTTGATAAAAAACTTATTGCAAGCAGGATATCGCGTGGATGTATTAACAAAAGAGTTAATACCTGATAACATAAAAGAACCATTAAGTTTACCCAATTTAAACGTAATCCGTTTTTTACCACAATTAAACATTTGGGGATTCGGATTGTTTTATCAATTTTATCAATTAGCAAAAAAAATTGTATCATTAAACACACAATACAAGTATGATTTAATTATCTGCGAAACGGGTGATGAGCCCTTACTTTTCAGTTTCCTCCCTAAATCAGTTTGTAATAAAACAATTGTACGATTTCACTCAACCAGCGATACAGAATATTTACTTTATGGAAACCATAAAAAGTATAAAATCCGAAAATTCTTTTGGAAGCATTTGGCTTCAAAAAAAATCAAACACTTAGTTGCAACAAACAATTACCACTTGGCATTTGCAGAAAGTAAGATTTTGAATAAACCAAAATTACTTACCAAAAACATTCTTACTAACACCGTTACACCATTACAACAAAACACAAACAAACCATCTGAATGCATTCAAATTATAATGTTAGGGCGATTAGACAAGGAAGGATATAAACAGAAAGGTTTTGCATGTTTAGTAAAAGCGTTACATATTATTTCGCAGAAACATTTTAAAAAAGATTTTACAATTACCTTAATAGGCAACGGAGAAAAATTCAACTTTTTGCAAGAGCAAATAGCAGCCTATCCATTTGTAAAACTAATTCCAAAACTAAATCATTCAGAAATTATACAACTCTTATTACAAACAGATATTGTTATTTTGCCCTCGTTGTATGAAGGTGTATCTATGTTTGCCTTAGAAGCATTAGCTACTTCTAATGCTGTAATATACAGTGCCACCGGTGGATTGATAGAAATGGTAGAAAAAAATGGGATTTTAATAGAACCAAACAACGAACAACAATTAGCAGATGCAATTGTTTCATTAATCCATCATCCGGATTTAGAAACCTTAAAATTGGAATCTACAAAAATTGCTGAAAAAAAGTTTTCAAGTAAAGTACAATTGCAACAATTTGAACACATACTAAAGGAGGTAACAAATGCAAAATAATTCGCTTGTTTCCGTTGTTATGCCTGTTTACAATGCAGCACCCTACCTGCAAAAAGCTGTTGAAAGTATTTTATCGCAAACCTACCAAAACATTGAACTTATTATAATTGATGATGGCAGTACGGATGATTCAATGGCTTTTATCAGAAATTATAAGGATAAACGGATTCAACGAATTGAATTTAACGAAAACAAAGGAATTGTTGAAGCATTAAATACAGGAATGCAAGCAGCCAAAGGTGAATTTATTGCTCGAATGGATGCAGATGACAT
>JACFNJ010000008.1:5019-24838 GCA_019454865.1 Bacteroidia bacterium | reverse complement strand
CATACAATGCAACAGATGCTTACGAAGGAATTACAATAAAACCTGTAGGAATTGATCCTAAGTATTGTCCGGATTATTTACTAAGTGCTGCATGTACTTCTTGGGATAATGCAGTACAAATGGGAGAAAAATACGGATATCGTAATGCACAAACTACAGTTATTGCGCCTACAGGTACAATTGGCTTGGTTATGGACTGTGATACTACAGGAATTGAACCTGATTTTGCACTTGTTAAGTTTAAAAAATTATCCGGTGGCGGATACTTTAAAATTATTAATCAATCGGTACCATTTGCATTAAAAAATTTAGGATATAGCGAAGCCGAAACAGAAGAAATAATTAAATACGCAATTGGTCATTCAACCATTAAAGGCGCACCATTTATTAATCCGGAGAGCTTAGCATTTAGAGGATTTACTGAAGAAGAAATAGATAAATTAGACAAAGCTGCTTCTGGTGCTTTTGAAATAAGTTTTGCATTTAACCATTGGACAGTAGGCGAAGAATGTATGCAGCGTTTAGGATTTACTGCTGATGAATACAACAGTCCTAAATTTAATTTGTTACGTAAACTTGGGTTTACCAAAACAGAAATAGATGCTGCAAACGATTATGTATGCGGTACAATGACAGTAGAAGGTGCACCTTACTTAAAACCGGAGCATTTACCAGTTTTTGATTGTGCAAACAAATGTGGTAGTAAAGGCGAACGTTACATAGCTGCAACCGGACATATTCGAATGATGGCTGCTGCACAACCATTTTTATCCGGAGCAATATCAAAAACAATTAACCTGCCTAACGAAGCAACTGTAGATGATATTAAAGAATGTTACCACCTTAGCTGGAGCATGGGATTAAAAGCAAATGCTCTTTACCGTGATGGCTGTAAATTATCACAACCTTTAAGCAATAAATCGGATGTTAAAGAGGAAGAAGAAGTACAAGATGCTGTTGAATCAGTGTTGGGTGCAGATGCAAACAAACCGGTTGGAGAACTTTCGCCAGAGCAAGTATTAGAAGCAGCAACAGCTATTTTAAATCGTAGCCACGATACTGAGTTTAAACGGAAATTAGCACGAATTGTTGAACGCAAACAATTACCTGGAAAACGTACAGGCTTTACACAAAAAGCAAGCGTAGGTGGGCAAACAATATTTGTTCGTACAGGCGAATATGAAGATGGTACATTGGGTGAAAGAAGGTGCTACGCTTCGTTCATTAATGAACTGCTTTTCAATTGCAGTATCATTAGGATTACAATATGGCGTTCCACTAGAAGAATACGTAGATAAATTTACATTTACCCGTTTTGAGCCTGCCGGTATGGTAACCGGGCACGACAACATTAAATCAGCTACTTCAATTATTGATTATATGTTCCGTATGTTAGGTTTTGAGTATTTGGGAAGAGAAGATTTTATTCAGGTTCCTGCATCTGAAGCTCAACGCCAAAACTTAGCAATAAATACAAAACAGAACACTAATAATCCAACAAATGTACAGGTTACACCTCAGCCGATAGCATCTGTACCTGTTCATTCACCAATTGGGTTTTTGAAGCCAATAAAAACTATTGAAAATGTTTCAGACGCAAAAGCTGACAACCAAACTCAAAGTTACTTAAAGAGTTTTGGCGATAGTCCGGCTTGCCCTACCTGTGGACATTTAACCATACGTAGCGGTGCATGTTATAAGTGCCTAAACTGTGGTACACAAACCGGTTGCAGCTAATCTTTGAAAAATAAATACCTCTCAAAAGTCCCTCTTTAGTTACTTTTACTATTGAGGGATTTTTTATAAAAAAGCACTTTTAGCACGGTTTTGTAATAAACTAAAAGTTAAATTGGTAAAGTATTTTGTTTTATGTTTTTGAATGTTACTTTTGCTCACTTTTTTAATTAAAAAATTATGATAATTGGCGTTCCAAAAGAAATTAAAAACAACGAAAACCGTGTTGGGCTAACTCCGGCAGGAGCAATGGCTATGGTTTCGGCAGGTCATCAAGTATATGTACAAGCAACAGCCGGAAATGGTAGTGGCTTTACTGATAAAGAATATACCGATGCAGGTGCAACAATGCTTGCTACAATTGAAGAGGTATATGCAAAAGCAGAAATGATAATTAAAGTAAAAGAACCAATTGAGAAAGAATATCCTTTAATAAAAGAAGGACAATTGGTGTTTACATATTTTCATTTTGCATCGTATGAGCCACTTACTCATGCAATGATAAAAAGCAATGCAGTATGTTTGGCATACGAAACTGTTGAAAAAACAGATAGAAGTCTTCCGTTATTAATTCCAATGAGTGAAGTAGCAGGAAGAATGAGTACCCAAGAAGGGGCAAAATATTTAGAAAAACCAATGGGAGGACGAGGTGTATTGATGGGAGGAGTTCCTGGTGTTCGTCCGGCAAATGTATTGGTATTAGGAGGAGGAATTGTAGGTACACAAGCTGCAAAAATGGCCGCAGGATTAGGAGCAGATGTTACAATTATGGATATCTCACTTCCTAGATTGAGAGAATTAGACGACATACTTCCTGCTAATGTTAAGAAAGTTTATTCGAATGAGCACAACATAAGAGAGGCTGTAAAATTTGCCGACTTGATAATTGGTGCGGTATTAATTCCGGGTGCAAAAGCACCATCATTAGTAAGAAGAGATATGCTAAAAACTATGCGTCCGGGTACGGTAATGGTAGATGTGGCTATTGATCAAGGCGGTTGTTTTGAAACATCAAAAGCAACTACACACGAAAATCCTGTTTTTGTTGTGGATGACGTGTTGCATTATTGTGTTGCAAATATGCCGGGTGCTGTGCCATATACCTCTACATTAGCTTTAACAAATGCTACATTGCCTTACGCACTACAATTAGCAAACAAAGGCTGGAAACAAGCTTGTAAAGATAATCATGAATTAACACTTGGTTTAAATGTAGTACATGGTAAAGTAGTTTACAAAGGAGTTTCTGAAGCATTTAACTTACCATACACTAACGTTAATGAAGTATTGAACTAAAAATCAATTGATAAAATAAAGCCGTCTATATTAGGCGGCTTTTTTTATGCTTAACAGTTAGTTAAAGTAGTTTTATTTTTTTTCGTTCCAATAGTAACTGTCGGCATTTATTCTTTTCCCGAATATTGCAGTACCAACACGAATAATAGTTGCACCTTCTTCAATTGCTGTTTCTAAGTCGTTGCTCATTCCCATTGATAATTCTTTAACCGGAATATGTTTTTGTAACATTTGGTCCTGTAAATTGCGTAATAATCGAAAACATTTTCTTACTTGATTTTCTTCTGCCGAAAATATTCCGATTGTCATCAGACCCTTTATTTTTATTCTATCGTAATGTATTAGTTGCTGTGCAAATCCAAGAGCAGTTTCGGGTGTTACCCCAAATTTACTTTCTTCAAATGATGTATTAACCTGTATAAAAGCATCAATAGTTTTATCCTCCAATGCTAATCGTTTTTGTAATTTATCGGCTAATTCTATTCTATCCAGCGATTGGATGCAATCTGCAAATTGAATAACATCTTTAATTTTATTAGTTTGTAAATGTCCGATAAAATGAGATTGGTGTGGAATATCTTTTAAGGAATCAAATTTGTCTTTAAGTTCCTGTACTTTGTTTTCGCCAATTAGTGTTTCTCCATCCTGCAATGCTACTCTTATGTTTTGTGCAGATACAGTTTTTGTAGCTAATAAAAGTTTTATATCATTTGGTTCTCGTCCGGCTTGTAAGGAAGCGTTGGACATTCTATTTTTAATTACTTTAATATTTTCTACAATCGGGTTCATCTTTTTTGATATGAAATACTATTAAATATTTTGTCTTACTTTTTCACTTCACAAAATACTTTCAATTTATGTTACTATGCGTTGGCATACTTATGATTTGATAATAAGTTTATTTGCATAAAATAATCCTATAATAAAATACAGGGCTAAAAGCAAAGCTATTTCGCCAATAATACTACCATACTCAACATAAAATGTTTTATTGGTATTAAGAAACACTTTTTGTTTTGCGCTTGTTGCAACCCACCAATCGGTTTTGTTTGTAATGTTTCCCTCGTCATCAATAAAACCTGAAATACCTGTATTGGCACTTCTGGCAACATACCTGCGTGTTTCAATAGCTCTTAAACGTGCATATTCCATGTGCTGTTTATACCCCGGTGTATTTCCCCACCAGCCATCGTTTGTAATAATGCAAAGCAAAGTTGCTCCACGTTTTATATACTCCGTTACATAATCACCAAAAATACTTTCGTAACAAATTATAGGTGCAATATTTAGTTTAGGGCTTTCATTAAAAACAACAGGTTCTTTGTCAATGCCCAAACTGCCGCTTGTTCCACCTAAGTCAACTGCAAATTTTTCAACAAACTTTAGTATAGAAGAAAAAGGAAGGCGTTCAACACCTGGGACCAATTTACTTTTATGATATGTGCGTATGGTACTATCATTTTGTGATAAAAAGAATGCACTATTAAATACATCATAATGCACACCATTATCCCATGAGCGCGCAGTTTCGCTAGGTTTTTCAGTAGGCAAATAGGTTTTGTAGCTATCTGCTCCTGTTAGGATATTTACCTGTGGATATTTATGCATGAAAGCACGAATTAAGTTTATGGTTTCCTCTTCATTTAGGCTTCTTTCGTTTAGATTTCCTACCAAGGCAGTTTCCGGAAATACCACCAATTGTACTGATGAGTCCATATTTTTATCAGCAATATTGAGCATAATTTGCGTTTGTTGTTCGGCAGTTAGTCCGTCAAACTTTTCCTTATATGGATCAATATTTGGTTGTACTACCAATACATTTGCACTGTATCGAAAACTTTGATTTTCTTTAAAATCTTTCCAGCCTGAAAGTACATAAAAGGAGAAAAATATGGGAGCAAATAATTTAAAGAACGCAAGATTAAAGATTTTTTTTAGTCGGGTATTTTTATCTAAATTTTGATAACGCAAAGCAAGTTGATATATACTTTTATTAACCCACAAAATCCATAGTGAACCACCTGCAACACCTGTATATTCGTACCATTGCACAATTTTTGGAACAGACGCAAAACCATTACCTAACGTAAGCCATGTCCAGGTTCCATCCCACCGAAAATGCAAATATTCAAAGGCAAGCCATGCCCAAATAAAGGGCCAAATTCGGATAGGATTGTTGTGTTTTATGGCAAACTTGTGTAATACCATTAATGGCAAAGTCATGAGTAATGCATTAAGTACAAATGCAAGAATGCCTCCGGCTGCGCTTGCATTATATACCCACCAAGTAGTACCTAAATTAAAACCTAAAAACGCAATAAAACCATAAACAAAAACCCATAAAGAGCCCAAATTGTTTGTATGTATTAGGTAGTGTGCAAAAAATATTGGAACAAAACCTATCCATAACAATGGAAAAAATCCAAACATGGGCCAACCTAATGTGAGTAAAACCGCAGAAGAAATACTTAAACCTAAAAGTTTACTATGAATGTTTTTAGATGCCATAAAATTCAACCTGCAACTTCTTGTATTTATCAGGTAAATCCAAATAATACGGTTTTATAAATTGATGCTTTGAAATAGTCAAGTATGGACTCTGTAAATAGAGACTCTTTTTATTTAATTTTTCTTATTAAAAATCTGCGGCAAGAGTTCTTTAAGTATTGCAAACATTATTAGAGGAAAAACTATAAAGGATAACTTATTAAAATTCCATGCTGTTTCAAACTCTAAGTGAATTAAGTGTTGAATCCCTCTTGTCATGCCACATGCATAACATTCGCGGTTGGCAATAACTTTTGATAGACATATAGATTTTCCATTATCAAAAAAATCAGCAGGAAGGTAAAGTAATATCAAAAAAATTATGGATAGCAGCATTAATGTTACTGCCGCTATAATTCTATTGTGCTTTTTAAAGAAATGTTTCATTAGTTACTTCTTTGTTTTTTTTAAAATCTTTATATAAGCTGATTCTCCTTTTTTTAATACAGATATTATTGGAATGAAATTCGTATTATCTTTAATAAGAATATTAGCAGTGCATGGAGGATGAACACCTTCGTTAATTGCCTTTACTTGTATTAATCCATTATTGGATTCAATTGGTATTACTAAAAGTTTCTTTTCTTTTTTTATAGTTAGTCTATCTAATATTTGATTGTCGTTATAGTATAGAGTTACCTCATCATTATCTTCTTTTTCGCCATCCCAAAGCTCAATAATAATTTCATTGCTTTCTAAATTCAACCGAAGTGTATCGTTTGCTTTTATTGTAGTTTTTTCAGAAAGAGTTTTTAACGTATTAATCTTATGTTTAATAGTTTTAATAGAGTCTTGCGATAGTTTACTTTCATTATTTAAATAAAAATTACTTAACGAATCAAGGTACTGCACACTTATTAAAAAGATTTTACCATTAGCACATGCTTTCCCATTTTTAAAAAGGCCTTTAAATTTGCCTTGTATGATAGCTTTATTGTTACGAATATTTAGCTTAGCATCTTTTACTGTAATGTAACAAAATAATTCATCTGCTGCTTTTGATTTACTGCTTATGTTATTTAATTCAGTAAACGAAATCTTATTTCTTTCAGCATTAAACTTTCCAATAATATTACTGTGGGTTCTGTCTTTCCCAAAAATATCACTTACTGATGTGCCTTTAAAGTCTCCTGTATTGGTTGGATTGATAGAAATCTTGTAAGTTATTATTTGTTTATTATCTAACTGAAGTGTTCCTACAAATTCATTTAAAACATTTGATTGAGAATAAGCAATAAAATAAAAGAAATAAGAAAATATATAAAGGATAATTTGTTTCACTTAGTAAAAAATATAAGTTCGCACAAAAAAACAAATTTATGAAAATACTTAAACAATTATTACTAGCCGTAATTGCTAGTCTAATCTTATCCGTTCCAACAGTTTATGCCTCATTTCCTGTAAAAAATGATGTTACTACCAAAACTGAACAAACTGAAAAAGTTGAAGTAACAAAGAACGATGCCTCAATTAGTACAGCAGATGAAACTCAAGAACTTAATCCAACTATTTCAATTGGGAAAAGTGCTGCCAAAGCAATTGATGAAGAAATGATTATTTTATTGGTTTTGTGGTTTTTCCTTGGTGCATTTGCAGCACATAGATGGTATAAAGGTAAACCGGCTATTTGGAATATTTTATTTATATTAACAGCAGGAGGTTGTGGTATTTGGGCTATAATTGACTTAATAAATATATTAACAAGGAAATTCTAAAATTAGAAATAACTTAAACTTTAAAAAAGCCGTCTGTATTGATGGCTTTTTTTATGGAATAAAATACCACTATTATTTACCAAACACTTTAAAAACATATAAAAAACCCTTTTATTTGTTGCAATCAATGCGCAAAATAGAGTTAGTTGTAGTTTTTATTTTAGGTGCAGTATTAAATACTGTAAATGCTCAGATTATTCCTACATTTGGTGATTCACGTAGTGGAAGCACCGGAATGCAGTTTTTAAAAATATCTCCCGATGCTCGTTCTTTGGCTTTGGGTGGTTCGTTTGTAGCCATAGCTAATGATGTATCGGCTATGTATTGGAATCCGGCAGGTATAACCCATACCGATACCGGTAAGGTAAATGTTTTTATGAGTAGTACAAAATACTTTGGAGATATAAGCGCTAATTATGCAGGTGTGGTTTCCAAGGTAGGAAAGCTTTCCTACTTAGGGTTTCAGGTATTTGGAATGAACTATGGTACAATGCAAGAAACAACTGAGTTTGAAGCAAAAGGCACAGGCAGAACATTTAGTGTAGGAAATTATTATTTGGGTTTAACCTATGCACAAGTATTAACAAACAGTTTTAGTTTTGGTATAAATGCCCGTTTTGCCAACGAGGGTTATCCAAATATTACTGTTAATAATGTGTTGTTTGATTTGGGTTTGAAATATGATGTAGGAGTAAAGAACACAAGGTTTGGGATTAATTTTAGCAACTTTGGGTTTAATGTTAAACCCGATGGTGTTGCACAAGTACTAAAATTTAATGGGTCAACAGATATTACAAACTTCACTACCGTTACCGTTCCGGGAGTTTTTCGTATAGGAGCAGCTTTTGACCCAATTATTGGTTACACACATAATTTAACTATTGCAGCACAATTAAATCATCCAACCGATAATAATGAAACTTATGCAATAGGTGCCGAATATTCTTTTAAAAAAATATTATACGGCAGAGCAGGATATGAATTGGCTTCTGATGAACAATATTTATTTCCATCACTTGGTGTTGGGTTTAAGTTGTTACGAAATTTTGGCGGACTTACTTTGGACTATGGATTTATGGGAAAAAACCAGTTGGGTAATATACATCGTATTTCAGTTGCACTAAATATTAAATAAATCATTGCATGAAAAAGTTAATCTATTTCTTTAGTTTAATAATGTTGCTATTTGCTTGTGGTACCAAAGAGGATGACCAAACAAATGATATTTTCAAACAAGGAAAAATAGACCCTAACTTAATACCAAATACTATAGGATATGTACCGATGTTCCCGTTTTTTACAAATTTTTCAAATCCTGTAGATGTATATGTAGGATATGATGAAATGGTGTATGTAGTGGATGATAACGGACTGAACGTATTGGATCAAACCGGAAAAATAATGCAAACTATTCCAATACCTGGAGCAACAGATGTAACACAAGACAGAAGATTACATACTTATGTTATAGGCAGAGTAAATGACCCATTATTAGGAAATAGGGCGGCAGTATATCATTTAACACAAACAGCAACATCCAACTATACATTTGTTGATACGTTAATACATCCAATAAATGATGAATCACGAAACACAACAGCTAATCGTGGTGCAGATGATGAGGCAGTTGAATTTACCGGAATTGCTACATTAGCAGATAACAGTTTGTATGTAACTCGTAAAGGTCCTCGCAATGATGTTAATTCATTTGTACGACCGGATAATGGGGTATTAATTTTTAATGAAAACGGAACGAATACAGGTTTTGCACTTGGTTTAAATCCCGAAACTCCTAGTTTAAAATCAGCAATAGGCATTTCAAGTATTGCAACTTGGTGTGCACCACCCCAAAGATTGCAAGGGATGAGTACTTCCAAAAACTTTTTGATAACACAAGCTGAACAAGGAAAATCTATAGAATTTCGCACGCAGGTTATAACCGTAGTAGATGACCCGGATGCAGGTACAGAATACTTAGAAACACCTTCTTTATTAGTTCAGGACAAAAGCAAAGCCGATCGGTTTTTATATGAAAGTTTTCGTTTTAAAAATCCGGAAGATTGCTATGTATCTCCAGATAATTTAGGTTATATATTTGTTGTGGATAGTGAAACAGATTCGTTGTATGTTTTCACATCCTTGGGATTAGAAGGAGTTAATCCTCCTGCAAATTCCGGAATTACCAAGCAAGTTATTGTGTCTTTTGGTGGAAAATCAGCGGATGGAACGAATACAGGTCCTTTTAGTTTTAATGACCCAAGTGGAGTGTGCTATAATAGAAAAATAATTTATGTAGCTGATAAGAAAAACAATAGGATATGTCGTTACAAGCTGAGTACTGACTTGGAATAAACGCTTATCCTTTTAAATTAGCCTGTTATCCAAAACATAAGGTTTATATTAAACCTTTCTTTTTTTTTGTAATCAAATTATCTTACCAAATTAAACAACTTTAGAAATAGATGTTCAAGAAAATAGTTTTTCCTTTTTTACTTAGCTTTCTATCATTTTCGCTTTTAGCTCAAAGACAAAGTGGTATCGATGCTTCAAAAGCAATGAATAGGCTATCCATTGGCAGATTGTATGGAAAAGTAATAGACAGTAAAACAAAACAGCCTGTTGATTACGCAACACTAACACTGTTTGCAATGCAAAAAGATAGTGTTATTAGCGGTGCACTTGCAAGAGCAAATGGTGATTTCAGTTTAGAAAAATTACCAATGGGAAAGTACCGGTTACGTGTAAGTTTTATTGGTTATAAATCGGTTATAAAAGATGTTGTAATAACACCAAATGCATTAGAGCAAGATTTGGGAAATATTGCAATTGAATCCGATGCAAAAAGCTTGAGCGAGGTAACAGTTCAAGGCGAACGTGCAGCAGTTGTGATGTCTGTAGATAGACGTGTATATAGTATTGAACAAGACATTTCAACCAAAGGTGGTACAGCCGAAGACGCTGTGAAAAATATTCCGGGATTATCAATTGATGCAGATGGTGCAGTAACTATGCGCAATAGTAACCCTACAATTTTTGTAGATGGAAGACCTACAAATTTTACACTGGATCAAATTCCGGCTGACCAAATTAGTAGAATTGAAGTAATAACAAATCCTTCAGCAAAATTTGATGCTTCAGCATCAGGAGGAATATTAAACATAGTAATGAAAAAAAATAATAAACCCGGATACAATGGAATGGTTACGCTTGGAGCAGGTTATCCGGAAAGATATAATGGTATGGTAAACTTAAATATTAAAGAAGGAAAAAGTAATTTTAGTATCTCTTATAATATTAATAAATCTACTAATTATACCAAAGGATATACCGAAAGAACATATTTGCGAAATGGTGAAAACATTGGTTTTTACAACCAAAATAGCAACAATACAGTATCTCATTTAATGCAATTTGGAAGGATAGGTTATGATTATAGCATTAGCAATCGTAGTACTATTACATTAAGCCAATCGTTTATGAAAGGTGGTTTTTCGCCAGATGAAGAACAAACATTTAATCAAAAAGACTCCATAGAAAACATACTCTATTATGGTAATCGTTCAACACTTGGTAATAATAGTTGGAGTAATTACTCATCACAGATACAATGGGTAAAAACTTTTCCTAAAAAAGGCAAAGAGTTTACAACAGATTTTACATACAGTTTAGGTGGTAGAGGAAATAAATCCGACTTGAGTACATATAGCTATGATGCCTTATGTGTACCCAATATGCCTTCGCAAATACAGGCTAATTCCGGCTCCGGAAACAGTAATAATTTTACATACCAGTTTGATTTTACAAATCCAATAACGGATACAGCAAAGTGGGAGTTTGGAGTAAAGAGTGATATTAGACTTGAAGAATCTAGATTAGATGTAACATATAAAGACAATAATACAGGTGTTTATAATACTGACACAGCATTGTCAAATAATTACAATATATCCAACATGGTAAATGCTGCTTATGTTACATATAGCAATATGTTGCCGTTATTAAATATTGGATATATGGCAGGACTTAGATTTGAGCAAACTCGGTTTTATGGCGAGCTTGTTGGTAAAAACAGTTCGGTAGAATATTATTATCCGGATGGTACAAAAGATTTGTTAAAAGCATTTTTCCCAAGCTTGTATCTTACCAAAAGAGTAGGAGATAAACATGAAATACAATTGAATTTTGCTCGAAAAATTAATCGTCCTCGATTTATGCAAATAATGCCTTTTATTATGTTTATTGACAAGTTGAATTATAGAACAGGAAATCCATTGCTACAGCCTGAGTTTATAAATTCAGTTGAAACAAACTATAATAGAATTTTTCCTTCAGGAAACTTTTTTACATCTGTTTATATAAAACAAACACAAGGAGCGATTACAAACTTTACTCAAAAGCTTTCTACTGACACTACAGGTACTGTTCTTATTAATACATTTATAAACGGAAATACCATGTATAATATGGGATGGGAGAATAATGTAAAATGGAGTTTCTTAAAAAGAAAATTAGATGTAACACTAAACCTAAATCTTTTTTATACGGATATTAACGCAACTATTGGAACTACTACATTAAGTAATTCCGGTATGAGTTGGAACTCAAAAGGTATGATGAGTTATAAATTCCCAAAATCATACACATTACAGGTTAATGCAAATTATGAAGCTCCTCGTATAATTCCACAAGGGACAACAGTTGATCAATACTCTGTAGATATTTCACTAAGCAAAGATATTATGCGCATGTTTACTTTTAACCTATTGGTAAATGATGTGTTTAACACCAGAAGACATGGAACTATTTATGAAAGCGATGCAATGATACAAACCACAAGCGGTAGAAGAGAAGCACGGTTTGTTCGATTAAGTTTAACATGGCGATTTGGCGAAATGGATGTATCCTTATTCCGTAAACGAAATAGCAAACGTAGCAGCGAAGGTGGTGGCGGAATGGATATGGAATTTTAATCTGCATTTCATGTGCAATTTTTGTTGGGTTTATTTATAACCTAAAAATTTAATTAATGAGTTGTTTAATCCAATTTAAATTAAAAAGATTTAAGCAGGCTTAATACTTTGTATTTGTTTAATTGTTTTGGGTTATTTTAATTTTTAGTAAATAAAAATCGTTTCATCGAATAAAGAGTTAGAACTACAAATTGCCCGATGCAATTTGCAAGAAGTGCACCTGAAATTCCCCATTGGTAAATGGTAAATAAGGAAACAGAAAATACAGTTACTACTCCAATAGTACTAATTAATAATACTTTTTTTTCATTTAGGGTTTTGTACTGATGATATATTTCAAGAGCATAAAAATATGGAATAGCCAGGTAGATATAAATAAGAATAAACTGGTAATTGCTAAACTCAAGAGAGTATAAATTTAACAACACAAAACGAATTACAAAAACAGCCAATATTGGTAATACCAAGCCAACTATACGTAGCAAGATTTTAATTTGTTTTATTTTTTCAATGGACATTAAATAAATGTTTTTGCTAAAAGGTATTAATAAATATCCCGGGATACCTGCTGCTAATACAATAAAACTCATCAATACCTGATATACTCCCAGTTCATTTTTTGGTCGTAAAATACTGAAGCTATACAAGTCAATTTTTACTTGTAAAAACACAATAAAAGCCATTATGGCAAATGGAAAAGTTTCTTTTAGAAGCGAAAAATTAAAAGATGATTTGTTTATACCTTTAAACCAATCTGCATACGCTATTGAAACTGTAACTAATCGGATACAATGTGAGGCAGTTATTATCCATAAAGCCGATTGGAGTGTGATTTCAACTATATTTTGATTGATGAAAAATAGTACAAAAAACAGTGGAAGAATTTCTGAAACTATTGCCCACTTATATCGTTGTTCGTATATAACAATACTTTCTATCGACTGAACAACAAATCGGCTAAAAACCCAGATAGCAAGGTGTAATGCAGATTCGCTTTGCCATAAAATTAAGGCTAAACCAATTATACATGCAATACAAAAACGAGTAAAGAAAGATTGTTGCCATAAAAATTTTGTTTGAGATGGATTGGCCGAAAATTTTACTAATAAACTGTCTTTATTTCCCCAAGCAATTGTAGTACTTATTAAATAATAGTAAAGTTGTAAGGAAACAATAAATCCCCAATCTGAATTTCCTGAATGATTGATTACAAGGTAGGATAAAATAAAATTTATTCCAGCAGGTAGAAGTGAGTACAGTGCGTTTGCGGTTATACTCCAAAGGTTTTTTATTGAAAATTTAGCAATCAATTGGTTTTATTTTTTGTGCTATTGCTATTATATGACCATCCGGATCGGAAAAATAAAACGCTGTATCACCCCAATCTCTGTGTTGTAGTTTACTTATGCAGTTTATGTTTAATTTTAATATCCGATTGTATTCATCGGTTACATTTTCAACGTATAAGTACAGTTCACAGGTTGAAATTATTTTATCGGAAAATACTCTTTCGGGCGAAATGATTTTAGCAATTCCGTTTTTGGGCATTAACCCAATTACTATTTTATTTCCAATATTAAATTCTGTCATTCCTTCAACATGAAGCGTAGGCTCGGTTGCTAAAACTGTTTGATAGAAATCTTTACTAATTTGTTGGTCTTGCACAAATAGTATTATATGTGTTTTAGCGATTTTCATAATTAGTTTGTAATATCTCCTCGTAGTGCTCTATATCTTTTTCGTACCTCCACTAAATAAAAACTACTAGGATAGGCTTCAATAAATTGTTCGTAATACTTTTGTGCTTGTTCAATATTGTTTAGTTTGCTTTGGGCAATATCGCCAAGTAAAAACAAGGCGTTGTCCCCTAATATTCCGGAGCCGTACTCTTTTACTACTTGTTCAAAGTAATACATTGCTTGTGCAAATTCTTTTTTCTTCAATGCAATTTCTCCTCTTTTAAATAATACATCATCTGCCAGTTCATGCTTGGGATAAATTGTTTGAATGCTGTCTAAAGTAATTAATGCATCCGATAAGCGATTTTGGAAATAATACAAATCTGCACGCGAGAACCATCGTAGTGGTTCCTCGTTGCTGTCTATTGTATTATCCTGAATTTGAAGTGAAAGTTCCATTGCATTATTTGCTATCAGTTGCGTTGTGGCAGTTTTTAAAACATCTAATTGCGCTTTAGCCCAGCCAAACTCACCGATATAGTAAGATAATTTTGCATTTCGGAATTTAGCTTCTTGCCCTAATGGGTCTTCTAAAAAATCTTTATCTACTTGCCCGTATAATAACATCGCATCCCACACATCGCCTTTTAATACATAAATATCTCCTAAGTCTAGTTTACATTCTGCTTTAAATCGGTTATCTAATCGAGGCATATCAATTAAAGTGTTAAAATTGATAATTGCTGAGTCGTATTTATACAGATAGTATGCTTGTAAGTGAGCCAACTCGCGAATACTGCTTGCTGTAAACGGCTGAATGCCGAATTCTTTTAAAAACTGAAAATACGCAGTTTCAAGTGCGTTTAAATCTGCCTGAGTATAATTTCCACTATAAAATATTTTTTGATTTCTTGAACGAAGAATTCCAAATTTAGCATTTAAGTAATACGGTTTTTCAGGACCCATAAGCACTACTTCGTTATATGCTTTGGTTGCTACATCATAACTTTGGTTGATAAGCATCAAATCTGCAAGCTGTACAATTCTTTTTCCTTCTTCTTTGTATCGTTTGTCTAAGGCTCGTGTTTGAAACAATGCGTTTTCAAAATCTTTTCGTTGCACATATAGCCATATCAGCATATCGCTATATAGCTCATTAGCCGGATTTGCTTTTAAGTTTTTTAATAAGGTTTGTTTCAGTAAATCGTAGTCTTTTTCATCATCCAAATACAGTTGTAAATATCCTTGTACTTCATCCAATAATGCAGGATTGTTTAATATTGCATTCAAATATTCCTCAAGCATTAAAGCAGTTTGTTTCTTTTCAGCATACAGTTGTGCTAAGTCCACGCTAAAAAGTTGCAAATTATTACCGTTTAATTTTCTTGCTTTTACATAGGTTTGAATTGCATACTCTGCTTTACCTCTTCGTTTAAATGCATTTCCTAATTCAACAGCCTTGTCATACGAGGCAGTCATTTTATTAATTAATTCATCATATACTTTTTTTGCTTTATCCGGTTGATTTGCTTTTTCATATACATATCCCAAATCTACAGTATAAAATAAACTTTGGTCTGTTCGTTTTTGTTGTTTTTTTACAATCTTTTCCGCTTCATCATATCGTTGTAATTTGAAATAGCAGGTAAGTAAATTTTCATATAAAATGGATGATTTGCTTCCTTTGTTATATAATTTTTCATACAAATCAACTGCTTTTTCTATTTCGTTGTTACTAAAATATTGTGCAGCTAATTGTTCATCTTGCTGTTGGGCAATGCAAGGTGCTGCAACTATAAAAAATACAATAAACAAGAATCTATTCATGTTTTACGAAAATATACAAACCTTTTATCTTTGTTAATAATACGAATATTTTCTACAATTATTTTTTCGCTATTTTGAGTTTTTATTTCATTACCATTGAATCCAATTAAGAAACTTGCATCACAAACAGTTATATATGGTTTGAGCCAAATAGTAGGACGATTTGTAAACTATTTGTTAGTGCCTTTGCATACTGCACTTTTCAGTACTTCCGAATACGGAATTAATATATTGCTTTATTCATATGTTACTTTCTTCAACGTACTGCTTACATACGGAATGGAAACTGCATTTTTTCGGTTTTCGCAAAAAAAGGATAACCCCAATCAAGTATATAGTACCGCTTTAACTTCTTTAATCAGCACTTCTATTTTTTTTGGAATTGTAATTTGGATTTTCTCACCTCAAATTGCAACTGCAATTAAAATTCCTGACTACCCACAGTATGTAACTTATTTTGCTTTGATAATGGCATTGGATGCAATAAGTGCAATTCCATTTGCTTATTTGCGTCAGCAAAATCGCCCGATTAAATTTGCCATTGTAAAAAACATTAACATTTTTACTAATATTTTATTGAATCTTTATTTTTTGTTGCTATGCCCTTTTGTTAATAAAAAATATGGAATAAACTTACCTTTTTATAGCGGACATGTGCATTTGGGTTATGTGTTTATTGCCAATTTAGTTGCAAGTATCATTACAATTCCACTTTTAGGAAAAGAAATTATTGCGATAAAACGAGCGAGTTTTAATAAAGTACTTTGGAAAGAAATGCTGATATATGGCTTACCGTTAATGGTTGTTGGATTTGCCGGTATGATTAATGAAACATTAGATAGAATAATAATTTCATACGTTTATACCGATGTGAATGAAGGCTTGCGTGCAACAGGAATTTATGGAGCTAATTACAAACTTTCTATATTAATGACATTGTTTATTCAGGCATTTCGGTATGCTGCTGAACCATTCTTTTTTAATCATGCAAAAGGCAGCGACAAACGACAGATATATGCTGTGGTAATGAATTACTTTACCATTGTGTGTTTGTTTTTGTTTTTACTTGTTACCTTTTACATATCCATTTTTAAGCATTTTATTAATGAGCCATACTGGGAAGGTTTGCATACTGTACCTATATTATTATTGGCAAATATGTTTTTAGGTATGTATTATAATCTTTCTATTTGGTATAAACTTAGCGACAATACTAATAAAGGGGCTTTAATTTCATTATTTGGTGCTGGAGTTACTGTTGTTGCAAATCTTGTACTAATTCCTTTGATGGGATACACCGGTTCGGCATGGGCTACAATTATTTGTTATTTATGTATGGTAGTCTTGTGTTATTTGTTGGGGGCAAAATATTACCCTATTCCTTATCAAGTTGGTCGCTTGGGTGTTTATATAGGAGTTGCATTAATTTTATTTTTTATTGTACAGTGGCTTAATTTCCCGCCTACGTGGTGGAGTTATGTGTTAAATGGGGCAGTATTGATTAGCTATACAACTCTTACATTTATTTATGAAAGAAAACACAAACTTGTAGAGGAGTTTTAAGATAGTAAAAGTCAATAAATTGCTTTTTGGATATACTTTTTTTAGGACTTTCAAAGCTGATTTTAAAAACATAAAGAAAAATTATCTGACTGATAAATAACAGGTTTTGATGTTTTTCTCTTTAAGAATAAAAAGCGAAATTGCGTTTCAATTAGAAAAGTTAAAATATAAATTTTATGGCATTAGAAATAACAGACAGCAACTTTGATGAGTTGGTACTTAAAAGCGACAAACCGGTATTGGTTGATTTTTGGGCAGAATGGTGTGGGCCATGCAGAATGGTTGGACCTGTAGTAGATGAAATCTCGAAAGAGTATGAAGGAAAAGCAATAATCGGCAAGTTAAATGTAGATCATAATCCTCGTGTAGCAACTGATTATGGTATTATGAGTATTCCTGCTTTATTGTTTTTTAAAGGAGGCAAAGTAGTGGATAAGCAAGTAGGTGCTGTGCCTAAGCATGTATTGGTAAATAAACTAGAAGGACAATTGTAGTAGCTATATAATTACAATTAATGAAACCACATTAAGGCTAATAACTTTGATGTGGTTTTTTGTTTTTAGGTATCTTATTCTACATTTACCCACACAGGGCAATGGTCTGAATGAACAATATCCGGATGTATTCCTGCACCTTTTAATTTATCGGCAAGAGAATTACAAACCATACAATAATCTATTCGCCATCCTTTATTATTATTTCTGGCGTTTGCGCGATATGTCCACCAACTGTAATTGTGAGGTGCTTTATTGAAATTGCGGAAGCTATCAATAAATCCGCTATCAATAAATTCACTCAGCCATTCTCTTTCTTCAGGTAAAAAGCCACTGCTATTTTTATTGCCTATCGGGTCGTGTATATCAATAGCCTGGTGGCATATATTATAATCTCCACACACCACCAAATTTGGAAATTTCTTTACAATTGCATTAATGTAATCATGAAAAAACTTTAGCCAAGTCATCTTGTAATCCTGCCTTTCATCTCCACTTGTACCGGATGGAATATATACACTAATTACACTTATGTTTTCAAAGTCTGCACGTATAATTCTACCTTCATTATCGTAGTCCGTGTTTCCAAAACCATATTCAACATGTTTGGGTTTATGCTTAGTAAAAATAGCAACACCGCTGTATCCCTTTTTTTGTGCACTAAACCAGTAACTGTTATAGCCTAACATTTCAAATGCACTTAAATCCACTTGGTTTTTCTCAGCTTTGGTTTCTTGAAAACAATAAATATCTGCGTTACGACTCTCCATCCAGTTTAGCAAACCTTTGCTAATAGCAGCACGTATTCCATTTACATTATACGATACAATATCCATTTTGATTAAAGCATTTAACGTTACAAATAAATATAATTAATTGCGAGAAGTTAATATTAAAGAAAGGTTGTTTACAACTAAGTAAGCAACTGAAGCACTTCTGTTTTTATTTCATGTCCACCATCAAATTGGATTATTTTGGCATTTATGGTTTGCATTAATTGTAGTATGTTTTCCAATTTTTCAGCAGTTATAAACGGATCGTTATTACCGGTTATGTATGTAATATTTTGATGAAGTAATGTGGGTGATATCGGATTAATAAGTTCGGCAGCAATTTCTCCTGCATATAATATTAGTTCATCAATTTTACAGAGCTGTGCATTATAAAATCGGGATGCAGTAGTTGCGCCTTGCGAAAATCCCAAAAGTTTTACTTTGCAATTATCTGGAATATTTAATGAAGTATAAACCGATTGAATATATAATAGATAGTCTTTTATTTCGTATTCTCTGTCTTCAGCGGTCATCCAGTTGGCTACAGGTTTACCACCAAAGCCTTTAGCATAAAACCGGTTTAAACCTTCTGGGGCAACAATTAATCTTTTTCCATTGTCTAAAATCGAAAAATTATGGATAAACTCAAAAGCTAATTGTGCGTATCCATGCAACACTATCCATACTTCTTGTGTTTTATCGTTTAGCTCGCCAATTGTACAATAGCGTGCAGTTTTTTGTATGGATATGTGATGTGTTTTAATCAAAGGAATTAAACAAGATTACCTTCTTTTAATCGTTCAGTGTTTTCAGCTATTTGTAATTTTTCAATAAACTCTTGTATATCGCCATTCATTACATCCGGTAAGTTATATACAGTTAATCCGATACGATGATCGGTAACACGTCCTTGAGGGTAATTGTATGTACGTATTTTTGCTGAACGGTCACCGGTAGAAACCATTGTTTTTCGTGAACTTGCAATTTTTTCATTGTGTTTTTGCAATTCCATTTCATACAATTTTGTACGAAGCATTTGCATTGCACGTTCGCGGTTTCCGTTTTGGGTACGTTCCACCTGGCATACTACAACTATGCCTGTTGGCTTATGCGTAAGCATAACTTTGGATTCTACCTTATTTACATTTTGCCCACCTGCACCACCCGAGCGGGCTGTTTGCATTTCAATATCAGCAGGCGAAATCTGCACATCTACTTCTT
>JACFNJ010000008.1:0-5009 GCA_019454865.1 Bacteroidia bacterium | reverse complement strand
CGGGTAATACAACCACTGTTGCTGCTGAGGTGTGAACTCTACCTTGCGTTTCTGTATCCGGTACACGTTGCACACGGTGAACACCACTCTCATATTTTAATGTTCCATAAACATCTTCACCGGTTACTTCTATAATTATTTCTTTGTATCCACCTACAGTTCCTTCGGTGTAATCCACTACTTCTGTTTTCCACCCTTTTGATTCACAATAGCGCATGTACATACGGTATAAATCTCCCGCAAATATGCTAGCTTCGTCACCACCTGTTCCACCTCGTATTTCAAGCATTGCATTTTTTTCATCTTCAGGGTCTTTAGGAACTAAAAGCATTCTTATTTCTTGCTCCATTGGTTCTACCTGTGGCAACAGTTCTTCTAATTCAGCTTTAGCCATCTCACGCATTTCTTCATCTTTTTCGGTGCTAAGGAGCTGTTTATTGTTGTCAATATTGCCTACCAGATTGCGGTATTCGTAGTATTTTTCTACTATTCTTTGCAATTCCTTGTATTCACGGTTTAGTTGAGTAAATCGTTTCATGTCGCTTACCACATCCGGTTGCGATAGCATGTCTTGTACTTGGTCAAATCTAACTTTTATGGTTTCTAATTTCTCTAACATTGCTACTTTTTATTTCAATTTAATGCTGAAATAGGGCTGCGAATTTCGATAAATAAAAGCAAATCTACAACTTTGCTTAATAGCTGTAAATACTGATAGTGTCTGTTTTTAAAAGATACAAACGCTCTTTTTCGATACTAAAATTAAGTATATTGTTTGTGTCAGGTAGGCTATATTTATTTAGTAGGGTTGTTTGTGTATTGTACCTATTAAGTTTTACATCATGGATATAAAAAAAGTATTTGTCTAATACTTTTAGTTCGTTTAGGTTTATTAATGGTATTGTTTTTTTATACGAACCGAACACATCAAACACCAAAACACCATTTATACTATCTAATGCAAATACATTTGTTCCGTTATCGGTAATAAAATTAACTGCTATTTGGTTGTTAGTGTATTGTTTAATATTTCCACTGGTTTGTTCAATTTCGCTATTTAAGTTTACTTTTTTTAGTTGCAAATCACCCATATCAAAAACCCAAATATTATTATCATAGCAACGAGCTGCGGCTGATGCTTGTATAATTCCGGCTTTAGTTAGGTCTATCTCGCCTCGGTATGCAAGGTTGTTATCTAAAATAATTACTTTGTTTAATTCTTTATAGAGTACAACTAATTGCAATGGATTGGTAACATCTATTGATGATATATTGCCATTGTAATTGTAATTTAATGTACTTAATAAAGTTCCGTTTCTGCCATATTTATAGAGTTGGTTGCTGACAGTTATTACATATAAATTGCCAAAATTATCGGTTTTAATATTTTTTGCTTTAGTGAATATGTGTGTAATTAACTCAAATTTATTTTCATTTTGTGGTGTGCTAAATGAAACCAATAATAGTATTAATATGCTTTGAGCTATAGTTTTCATTTTTGGTTGAAAGTTTTTAAGACTACTTCATTACCATTAAATACAGCGTAGGTATTATAACTCATCCAATCACCTAAATTTATATAATTACTCGTGTTTGAAATTGGTTTTGTCATTGGTAAATGCCTATGCCCAAAAATAAAGTAATCGATATGCTGTTGCTTTAATACACTTTTAGCGTAAAGCATTAAAAACTCCTTGTCATCACCATAATATGTGGCATTTTCAGTAAAAGTGTGTTTTTTGCTTCGATGCGAAAACCAATTAGCAATTGTAATACCTATGTTGGGATGAAAAAATGCGAATGCACGTTGGAAAAAGTAGTTTCTATAAATTCCAAGAATAAACTTAAACCAAAACTGCTTAGGCCCTAAGCCATCCCCATGCGCAATATGAAATATTTTTTCACCAATTGTGATGGTTATCGGTTTGCTATAAACTACACAACCAATTTCCTTTTCTAAATAACCAAATTGCCATAAATCATGATTACCATGAAAGATATGAATTTTAATTCCAGCATCACTTAATTCAGCTAATTTACCTAATAGTCTTACAAATCCCTTCGGAACTACGGTTTTAAACTCAAACCAAAAATCAAACAAATCACCTACTAAATAGATATCTGATGCATCATTACTAATGCTATCCAGCCATGCGATAATTTTCTTTTCGCGTTCAATACTTTCTGAGTGGTTAGGTACACCTAAATGAAAATCTGATGCAAAATAAATATGCTTTGAGCTACTCAATTTCTTTAAAATTAAATTTCTGTTTTATTATCTATCAAAAATAAAAACAACTCATTTGGTCCTTGTCCACCGTTTATTTTGATATTTTCAATGCTAGTACTGCAACTTGGGCCACTAACAATTGATAACATTGAGGGCATGTTTCTTCCATAGCGATTTTTTACAATTTGCATTGCATCTTTTATTTCCATTACTACTTGTGAAGTATATGCTACCACAATATGAGTATGTGGAACAAAAGATAATGAGCGACCGTTTCTTGATGATGATAAAAGTATGCTTCCCGTTCTTGCTACAATTGCTTCGCATGAAGTTACGCCTACTTGTGCAGTTATTAGGTTTTTTTTGTTTGGTATAAATTGAATACCGGAGTCTTTAAATTTTTCTTGAATTGATTCTTCCCAACAATAAAGTGATTTGTATTTCTTTCGTTCTGTTAGTGTGATAAATTTATCTAAGAAATCAAAATGGTTATCGCAATAAATAAACTGCCCATTGATTAGTGTAAAGTTTTTAGCAAAAGTTTCTAAAATCGGCTCATGTGTTAATGGAAGTGAATACACATTGCTATCTAAGTCTATATTACTATATAATACTTTTGATTTAGAAATTAGAGCTTGTCTAACTTTCTTTAATATTTTTTCTTTTGCTGTTGTGTTTTGTTCAATAGCCACATCGAAAAATTTACAATATTCAAATATATAGATTTATTGGTTTACGAATTATTGTTACCTTTATAAACAAAATCGGTGAGGTTATGTTCACTTCACCGATTTTGTTAATTTATATGATTAAAATTCTTATGATTTATCGTTTGGGCTGAGTAGTATTACCCGGTTTTGCTCCAGGTTTTCCTTTTTGGTCTTTTGGTGGCTCTTCTTTCTTTGGTTCTTCTTTTGGTTTAAAATCGTTGCCTAACAATTTTACGGTTGTTCTGCGATTTAATTGATGTTCTTCTTCGGTACAATTACGTTTTACCCATGTACCCTCGCAAGCACAATCATTAACTAACATTCTTTCGCCATATCCTTTAGCAACCAATCTTTCTTGGTCAATTCCATTTCTTACAATATAAGCTACTGCAGAGTCTGCACGTCTTTGTGATAGGTTTTCATTGTATAACGAATCTGCTCTACAGTCGGTGTGTGAACCTAATTCAATACGTAGCTTTGGATATTTCTTTAAGTTAATAACTAATGAGTCTAATATTTTAGCAGCATCCAGACGAATATTTGCTTTGTCTAAATCATAATAAATACCTTCAACACGAATTGCATTTTCGTAATCAAATGGATTTAAATATAAGTCTTGCACCAAATCAGTTGAAACTTCTAAGCCCTTAGTTGTTTGGAATGCAATTTTACTATCGTAATAATCCTCGTGTTGCCCAAATAATTCTACATCCGTTTTAGGTTTTAGTGATATTTTATAATACCCTTTATTATCGGTTTTTACAGTTATCTTACCGGTTTCGGTACTCATTGTAAATGTAATTGTGGTATTAGAAAGTAATTGTTGTGTTTTAGAATCGCGTGCAACACCGCTAAGTGTAAATACAAGTGGTTCCATGTGAAATCTCCAAATATCATCTTGCCCTTTGCTTCCTTCTCTGTTACTACTTAAGTAACCGGATTCTTTATCTTTAGCTAAAATTATTGCAAAGTCATCCCCACCAGAGTTTATAGGAGATTTCATATTGACCGGAGTACTCCAATCTGTGCCTGAACCTGTTGAATAGAAAATATCCGTACCACCAATTGTTACGTGTCCATTTGAAGAGAAATATAATGTACCGTCTTCATGAATAAATGGGTATGTTTCATCTTTTTCAGTATTGATAGTTGGTCCTAAATTTACTGGATCACCCCATGTTTTGCTTCTTTTACTGAATGTTGCATACCAAATATCTTTCCCTCCATACCCTCCGGGCATTTCTGAAGAAAAATACATAATTTGATTATCTTTTGTAAGTGAAGGATGCCCACTATTAAATGAATCCGGTGTAAGTTCTAAAGGCATAATATCTACCCATTCTTGTCCGGCAAGTTTAGCTGTCCATATACGGCAAAATCCACCCTTTCCATCTTTGCCATTGCATTGTGTAAAATATACTACTCCGCCTTTGCTATCAAAAGCAGGAGTTCCATCATTGTAGTTAGAGTTTAGTTTATCTTTATCAACTAAAACCGGAACATCATATTTTATATTGTTTGGGTTTTTGCGATCTACTTTGTAGTTTACTTTATATAAATCTGTAAAGAAGTTATAGGTCCAGCCGTATTGTCTTTTACTTGTTCCTTTTTCTCTATCACTTGTAAACCATATTTGGTCTTTTTTATAATACATTGGTGCAAAATCACTCCATTTACTGTTTATTGATTTTACATTTTCTACAATGTATCTTGTCTTTTCATTTTTCCATTTTAATGCTAGTTCACAACCTCTAATCTTATCATCAATTTTTGGGTCACTTGGGTTTAATTTTTTATATTTATTAAATTCAATTATTGCATCCGTAAATCGTGCTTGTGCTTTAATAGTTTCAGCAAGTTTTAATTGAGCATCAGCGTTTTGTGGACTTGAGTTAAGTACTCGTTTATACCAGCCTTCAGCATTCTTCATATCATTGGCTTTGTAATAACATTCTGCTGCTTGAAATGCCGCTTCTAACTTTTCGTCTTTATTTTTTGATTTACTGTAAACGGATTGAAAGTTTTCGCGTGCTACGGAATATTCTTTTTTCTCTAATGCTGCTCGTGCA
>JACFNJ010000251.1 GCA_019454865.1 Bacteroidia bacterium | reverse complement strand
TGGCTATTAAGCTTACGTAATAAGTATTGTTGCTTGGGTAAATGTAAGTAGGAGTTAAAGTCTCGGATGAAGTATCGCCTAATCCAAAATGCCATATAAAATCAGTTGGAGTACCATTTTCAGTTGTAGCATTTCCAAAAAATGAAACTAATGGACCACACGAATCATGCACTACAGTGAAACTGGCTTTATTTGCCGGATAAAGTGTAAATGAGCTTGAAAACGAATCGGTATAATTACAGCGTTGTGGGTCAACTAACTTTAACTTTACATTGTATGTACCGTGCATATAAAATGAATCGGTGTAGTTCCATGATGAATCTTTTAAAACATTATTTACATACCAATATGATTTTTGAGAAGGTGTAGAGGTGTTTGTAAAAGTTACTTTCCCTGCACCGCAAACTTTTTCAGGAGAGATAATAAAACTTGCAGAAATTATATCGTATTGCCTGAAGTCAAACTTAAAGCTTGCATTGCTGCATCGTGGGCTTTTATTGTAGCGTGAATAGCTGTTGGCTGTTGTAGGGAATGTACCACTAGTACCAAATGCACAGCTTGCACATACCGATTGGTAAATAATTCCTCTCTTATCAAATCTGCTTGTACCTCCATCCACATGATCACTACCATTATTTTCGCCAAAAAATGTTGCATACTTTAAACTATCAGCTGTTGCGCTTAATGAAAACAAATAAAAATCTGCACCATCTGATGTTTTAATAAAAGCATCCGGTGTAGTTGTTAGCGATGAAGTTGTACTAGTAAATCCACTTGCATTTAATGCCCGGTAGCGTGAATAAAAGTTTATTGCACCTCCCCAAACTGAGCCATAAATATTGCCACAAATATCCACCATAAAAGCGCTTGGTGCTAATGCATTTCTTTTTCCTCCTTTTCCTATTTGGGTTGAAAATATAACATTAGATAAGTTGCTACTAAACTTGGTAATAAATATTGTGCCTTCAGAATTTCTGTACACATTTGGGGTTGCATATACACTATCGTACGTTTGCCCCATTAATACAATATTTCCGCTTGGGTCTAGTTTTACAAAATGCGCCTGGTCGTAATCAATTCCTCCCCAATAACGCATTCCAATTAATGATGAAAGAGTGCCATTTAATTTAGCCACAAATCCATCTGATATACCTCCATGATAATTTGCTGAAAAGGCACCATTGGTTGGAACAAAAGTGCTGCTTTGAGTGCCTCCTGCAACAGCAATATCACCATTCGGAAAAATATCTAATGAGTACAGTGCATCTTGTCTTTCTTTTCCTAAATAGCTGCAAGCTTTTAGCTGAGTTAATGCACTATCAAACCTACAAATAATTCCATCTTGTACTCCACTTTTGCTGCTTTGGATTGCTCCGGGTGTAGTAGCTATATTGTTTGATGATGTAGAAGAAACAAGCCACACATCGCCATTTGAAGCAACTTGCACTTCCCCTCTAAACTCATCGGAATAATTCATTCGTAATGAATCGGCAATGTTAATACCATCAATACCACTACCACCAAAAAATGTACTTCCTACCAAAGCACTTCCGTCTTCAGTAAATCGCGTAACAATTATATCAAAGGTATCGCTTTTTGTTGTTTGGAAAGCACCGGTTTTTACCGGAAAATTAGCTGACAGCGTAGCACCAAGCACAATAAGTTGTCCATGATTATCTACCACTAAACTGATTGGGTATTCATTTTTGTTTCCACCCAGGTAGGTTGCATAAAGTAACTGAGTACCGGTATGGTTATATTTACTTATTGAAATATCCGTTGGAAAATCTTGAAGAGGCCAACTTTCTGATCCTGAACCTCCGCCTCCCCATACCGTTTGAAAAGCTCCTACGGTTACCGGATACGAACCCAAGCTAAATGGAGTAGGATTGCGAGCTGTGCCTGCTGCATAAAGATTTCCGTTATTGTCATACGTAGCAGTATGCCCAAAATTATCAACGCTGCTTCCGCTGTATGTGCTAAAAACCAATAGCGGGTCAATAATTAACTCAACTTCTTTATTATAGTTTCCTAATAAAAACGTAATGGTATTGTTATCTAATTTAAATGCACATTTTACCTCTACTTTTGTTCCATTAATAACTTGGTAGGCATAAGGTTTTTGTTCAATAAATTTATTTACACTGGTTTGTATTATTAGGTTTCCTTCTTGTAAAAAAATATCATCAGCACCGGAATACCGTATAGCAATTGCGTTATGATTGGTATGCGGATTTAAAATCAAATCGTATTTAATCCCATTGTTTTCCGAAGGATACATTTTCATGTTTATGCCATCATAAAGATTTTGGTAAAAGATAGATGCATAAACAGGTACTCTACTTTTCCAATATTGCGGGTCATTGCCTTTAAAAAAGTTTAAATAGTGTGGAAGTTTATTTTCGCCAAATACTTGTGTGTGAACAGATGGGTTTAAGAAATCAACCCTTACAGCATGTTGTCTGATGGTTTGTTTATTAAATAAATGTGGATTTAATGAATGATTGAAGTATTTATCTACATCTTCGAGGTTCTCAAAAAAATATTGAATTGCATGTTTTT
>JACFNJ010000250.1 GCA_019454865.1 Bacteroidia bacterium | reverse complement strand
CGGTTGCTAAAAAAGTTGCTAAGCCTGCTCCTAAAAAAGCGGTTGCTAAAAAAGTAACTAAACCTGCTCCTAAAAAAGCAGTTGCTAAAAAAGTAACTAAACCTGCTCCTAAAAAAGCGGTTGCTAAAAAAGTAACTAAACCTTCTCCTAAAAAAGTAGTTGCTAAAAAAGTTGCTAAGCCTGCTCCTAAAAAAGTAGTTGCTAAAAAAGTTGCTAAGCCTGCTCCTAAAAAAGTAGTTGCTAAGAAAGTTGCTAAGCCTGCTCCTAAAAAAGTAGTTGCTAAGAAAGTTGCTAAGCCTGCTCCTAAAAAAGCAATTGCTAAAAAGGTAGCTAAACCTGCTCCTAAAAAAGTAGAAGTAAAAAAATCACAACCGGTTAAATCTACTCCAGCAAATAAGACAGAAAAAGTTACTCCTAAAAAAGCAGATGTAAAAACACCTGCTAAAAAAGCTGCACCTACGGTAAGTCCAATACAAAAGATACTTGAAAAGAAAGAACAAGTAGAACGTGCAGTTGCTATAAAACCTGTACATTTTGTTGAAAAAGAAGAAATATTAGAAAAAGCAACTGTTGCTAAACGTTACAGTGATGCTGAATTAGAAGAGTTTAGAGATATAATTAATAAAAAAATTGAAATAGCACGCAGAGAGTTGGCAGATTTGGTTGACCAAATGCAAAACCCTGGAATAAATGCAGGTGATGAAGCTGATAACTCTTACAAAACAATGGAAGATGGCTCATCAAGCCAAGAGAAAGAATATATTGCTCAATTGGCTGCACGCCAAAAGAAATTTATTGAAAATTTAGAAAATGCATTAATTCGAATTGAGAATAAAACTTATGGTATTTGTAAGGTAACAGGCAAGTTAATTCCTAAAGAAAGATTACGTGCTGTGCCTCATACTACATTAAGTATGGAAGCTAAACTACAACAGTATAAATAAATTTAAAATACAAACAAAACGAAAGCGGCTTTTGATTTTTCAAAAGCCGCTTTCGTTTTTACATCTTCATAATTTTTATCATCTTATCATCTTGCCATTGCTCAGAGCGAATAATTTTACCCGATTCACTATAATATTTCCAGGTACCCGTTTTTTTGTTTCGGTCATAAAAACCACTACAATTTAGTTTACCGGATTCGTAATACCTAGTGTAAGGTCCGTTTTTAATTGTAATCATGGTATCGCGTTCGTTGCCGCTTGCATCCCACATTACTTTAAACTCTTGTATGTGATGAAATATTTCTTTAACTTTTTTATTTGTTAAACTATCGTAGTAGTAATAGGTTTTTCCATTTACATCATCAATAACTTGTGCTTTTGTGTGTAGGGATATTAATCCCAAAACACCAAGTACTATACTGAATTTTATTTTCATATTTTACTCTAAGTTGTATTGTTTAATTTTTCGATATAATGTTCTTTCGCTTATCCCCAATTCTTGTGCCGCTTTCTTTCTTCTGCCGTTATATTTATTTAAGGCTTTCTTTATCAGTTCTATTTCCTTATCTTCAATAGATAGTGATTCAGGCAATTCAATATCATTAAGTTCAATAATTTGATTTCCGTGTGTGGGTTGATTGGTCGATATGTTTTGAAAATAATTGGATGGTGTACCAACATTTGCAGCTCTATTATCCATTGGTTGAGTAATATTAGGCATGGCACCCAAATTTTCAGACGATGTGCCTCCCTGAATCATCCCGAATACGATACTTTTCAAGTCGTTTACATCTTTTTTCATATCAAAAAGTACCTTGTAAAAAATATCCCTTTCACTCATTCCCTGATCTATTTTTGAACCCATAAGCATAGGCAAACTAAGTTTTTCAGGAGGTAATACACGTTGAAGTTCCGATGCGTTTACTACTTTATCTTCATCCAATACACTAAGTTGCTCAGCAATATTTTTAAGTTGGCGAATATTGCCCGGCCAGCTGTAATTTATCATAATTTCTGCAGCATCCGGCTCTAACACAACTGTTTTGGAGCGGTATTTTTCTGAAAAATCAGCTGCAAATTTTCTAAACAATAAATGGATATCTTCTTTGCGATCGCGCAATGGTGGAACCTTAATGGGTACAGTACTTAACCTGTAATACAAATCCTCTCTAAATCTGCCCATGGATGCAAGTTCCAGCAAATCTCTATTAGTAGCTGCAATTACACGTACATCGGTTTTTTGCACTTTGGATGAACCTACTTTTATAAACTCGCCACTTTCTAATACACGCAATAACCGTGCTTGAGTTTCTAATGGCAACTCTCCTACTTCATCTAAAAAAATAGTACCTCCATTAACGGTTTCAAAATAACCTTTTCGCGTATCATGAGCTCCGGTAAATGAACCTTTCTCATGTCCAAACAATTCCGAATCAATTGTTCCTTCCGGTATTGCACCGCAGTTTACTGCAATAAAATTTCCATGTTTACGGTTGCTAAGGGTATGAATAACTTTACTAAATGCTTCTTTTCCTACTCCACTCTCACCGTTTATCAATACCGAAATATCAGTAGGCGCAACTTTAATAGCTGTTTCCAATGCTATATTTAACAAAGGTGAGTTGCCAATTATCT
>JACFNJ010000249.1 GCA_019454865.1 Bacteroidia bacterium | reverse complement strand
ATTTTTCCTTGAATATCTGCACTTATTTTTGTTTCCTTATTCGGCTCAAAAGTTCCTGTATAGTTGCCTGCATCAACAATATTTTGTAGTCGGATTGTATCAACACTTACCGAAATTGGCTTTTCTTTATCGTATTGATATATTCTGTTTTCGGTGGTTTTTTTGTTGCTTAAAAGTTTGAACATCATCAAACCAACTACAGCAACTCCAGCTATTATCCAAATTATTTTTTTCATTTTCTCTATTTTTAATTCGTAATTTTTAATTTTTAATTGGTGTAATTGACCCAGTCAGTTTTTTAAGTTCCAAATCAGCTTTCAGAAAATCAATGACTGCATTCAGGTAATTTTGTTGTGCTTCACGGAGTGCATTGTCTGCTAACAAAACATCTGTAAGGCTTGCTGTACCTTGTTTTTGTTGCAAAACAGTTTGCTCATAAATCGTTTTGGCTAAAGCAATTTGACTTTCGGTATTCGTGATGGTGGATTGTGCAATTGTTTTTTGTCGGATAGCATTTTCAACTTCCATATCATTCTTTTCCGTAATCAATTTTGATTGCAACTCATTGTTGGTAATCTCCAATTTCTTTTGATTGATTTTTCGCTGTGTAACTGTTCCATTAAAAAGAGGGTAGCTTAGTTGTATTCCTGCAAAACCAATCGGATAGAATTTCAGAAAATCGTTAGGCTTTTTGTCATAACCAAAACCAGTTGTTCCGTAGGAAGCAACTAAGTTGAGCGAAGGCAAAAATCTTGACCGGTTCAATGTTTTTAAATCACTATGAAGCAGTTGATTTTGCTTTTGAATAATTTTCAGCTCCAATACATTTCTTGTATTACTTTCTAAAGAAACTTCTTGCTGGATTTCAGAAACAACAGTAATATTCTGCTCCAATGAAATTCCCATATTCAATTTTAGGGCATTCAAAACCTGAATAAGTTTGTTGTTTACATTTTGCCTTTGAGTGTTGAGTTGCTCGGCTTGTAGTTTTACTTTGCTCACATCGCTACCTTTTGCCAAAAGTTGGTCTTTCAAGAGTTGCATATTCTTGAGTAGCTTTTCGGTATTCGCAATATTACTGTCTAAAAAAGCCAATTGATGTATGATGATTTGAGCATTGTAATACAGCGTAGTAATGTCAAACAAAACCTGTTCTTCCGACTTTTGAAATTGCAATTCTGTAAGTTCTTTAGCTATTTGTGTACTTTGTATTGCTCCATAAATTTGTGGATTATACAAAGGCATTGCCAACTGCACATTGGCGTTGATGTTGTGCGGAACACCAAATTGCAAATCCCTGAATTGTCCTTCGGGTGCTTGTGGATTGAGTGCGTTCATCGGCATTAGCTGTGTAGGTAATTCCATAAAATACTTGTAATCGGCATTGGCAGTAACTTTTGGAATGAGGTTAGCTCGTGCTTCTTTTTTTCGTTGTTCACTGATGGATATATTGTTACGATTGATTTGCAAAGTCTTATTATGAACTTGTGCTGTATCAATACACTGTTTTAATGTCCAAGCCTCTTGAGCTTGGGCTACATTCCAACCTGATAAAACTATCAAGCTAAGTATAAGTTTGCGAGTATTCACTAACATAATTGAGTAAATTTTTTTATTTCTTTTTATTGATTGAAAAATAGGCAATAACCGTAAAAGCTATGGTAACACTAATTCTGAATAGCATTGCGAAAACAGTTTTTGTTTCGTAGATACCACCAGAATAAATATGAATAAACAAGCCTATCAATGCGACTATTAAAATGACGGTTGCTACCGATAAGGTTTTAAAAGTCCAACTTTTTATTTTTAGAAAACCATAAGCTGAAATAAGATAAAGCAAACTACTGATGAAATTTGCCCAAACAACAAACAAGACATAGTTGCCTTCTTTGGCTCGTATTCCAAACCAATCAAAAATTACGGAAGAACTTAAAAATAAGGTTAGTAAACCGAAGCATGTTAAAATAAGAGATGATATATATGGGATATATTTTTTCATAAATATAATTTATAAGTCAGCTACTTTATTGGTTTTTAAGAATGAAATGCCCAGCCAAATAACAGATGCAGTCATTGACATCGCACCTATCAATACAAAAATTGGGGGTAATCCTAAATACACTTCCAATAATATACCTATTGGCATAAGCAATCCAGCAAGAGCTAATCCTGAAATAGCTTTTATGTGTTTCAGTTTATTACTAAATTGAATTAATAAGTAGCCAATCAAAATATTTAAAAATGCAAATAAGTTGCCGTGTACATGAGCAAGTCTTGTCTCAAAATGTTTTCCTATGCTGTATGACTCTGCCCATTCTTTTGCGTTCGGTGCAAAATCACGGAGATAAATTAAGAGGAATCCATAGAGCATAAAAAAGCCCATTGTTAGAAATCCTATTGCGATGTTATTTTTACCGTTCATAGTAATAGTATTTAATTTATTCTTGTTTTATCATTGTCAGCAACATTTTAAAGCGTTCAACTGCTTTCAATGCGTGTGGAATGTTTGCAGGCATAATGATACAATCACCTTTTTTCAAATTATGTAAATTACCTCCAATCGTTATTTCTGCTTCGCCATC
>JACFNJ010000248.1 GCA_019454865.1 Bacteroidia bacterium | reverse complement strand
AAATACAACAAAGATTTAGCCGGTAAAAAAAGATTATTAGCAATAACTAAAAGCGATTTATTAGACGAGGAGTTAATGACTGCAATGAAAAAAGAACTCCCGAGAGTTCCGCATATTTTTATCAGTTCGGCTACCGGTTTTAATATTACACAACTAAAAGATAAATTGTGGAAGATGATAAATGAAGAAGAATAAAACCAATTAGTAAACTACTAACTAAGCTTTTCAAATTTCTTCAATTCGAAAATTGTAATTTCAGGTAAAATTCCAATTCTTCCGGGATAGCCTAAAAATCCAAATCCTCTATTAACATATAAACGTGTACCGTTTACTTCATACAATCCTGCCCAATGCGGATACATGTATTTTGCAGGGCTCCATTTAATATTTCCAAACTCAACACCGAATTGCATACCGTGTGTGTGCCCGCTAAATGTAACATCAATATCCGTATGCTTTTTTGAAATAATTTTATCAAAATGGCTGGGATCGTGTGATAGCAATAGCTTTACAGGAACATCCGGCATGTTTTGTTTTGCTTTATCTATATCTCCATATTTCTGAAACCTGCCTCTATCACCCCAGTTTTCTACGCCTATCAATCCTATACGTTGCCCTTGTTTATCTATAGTTACATTTTCATTACGCAACAAATGCCAACCCATATCTTTATATAAATTAGCTAAGTCTGATAGATTTTTTTGTTTGGCTGCTACACTCTCCCATTCGGTGTAATCTCCATAATCATGATTACCATAAATACTAAATACTCCCATTGGGGCAGTAATACCTCTAAACATATCTGCATAGGTGTATGCCTCAGTAGTTTCGATATTTACAATATCTCCGGTGAAAAAAATCATATCCGGGTTTTCGGCTTTTAGCATTTTCACACCACGATAAACGGCATCTTCATTTAATAAGCTTCCGGTATGTATATCGCTAAGTTGTGCTATTTTTATCCCTTCAAATGCTGACGGAAGATTTTTTATATACAATGGAACCCGATGTATTTGGTAATCATAAGCACCTTTAAAAATACCCTTACTTAATACGATAAAAGGAACTGCTGCTGTTAATGTACCGGCTTGAGCCAAAAAATCACTCCGACTTATTAGTTTTTCATTACTTGCTTTTGGTGCTGTGGTAGGTGTGTTGGCAGTTGATATTTTTTTATAAATCCATAACACCCCACGTCTTATATCATCTGCCAAAACAAAAAGTAAAATAAATAGCTTACTTAAATAAACAATGATAACTATTGCAGAAAAATAAACCCGAACAAATTCGTTTGTTTCAACAGCATGTACCGTATTGGATAATATTACAAACAGAATAAATACAAAACCAATCCCCCACCATATACCTTTTGCAACTGCTTTTGTTCTTTCAGAATACTTGCGTATAAGCTGTTTAAATCCAAACCAAGAATAAAAATCGATAAATACAATTGAGGCAATAATTATTAAGGCAAGTTTTATTTTAAATTCATGCATTTTTTATCCGTTTATTTGCAAAGGTTCAAAGATAAGTTTTAAACTATGATTTGTTATCCTAACGCAAAAATCAATTTGGGATTGTATATAATCAATAAAAGAGAGGATGGTTTCCATAATATTGAAACCGTATTTTACCCAATTGGCTTAACTGATGCCTTAGAATGTGTTGAAAATAAAGATTACCATGTATCATCCGATTGTTTATTAATTAGTAACGGACTAAAAATTCAAGGCAATTTGGATGACAATTTAATTGCAAAAGCATATTATCTACTAAAAAATAATTATGATTTACCACCTGTTATAGTGCATTTAAATAAAAAAATTCCGATGGGTGCAGGATTGGGTGGTGGCAGTAGTGATGCTGCTTACATGCTGAAATTATTGAACGAACTATTTAACTTAAAACTTACAAATAATGAGTTAAAAAACTATGCTGCTTTATTAGGTAGCGATTGTGCTTTTTTTATTGATAATGCACCGGCTTATGTTTTTGGCAAAGGACATGAACTAACTCCGATTAATTTATCGCTTTCAAATTATTACATCGCACTTGTACATGATGGCACACATAGCAATACCGCATTAGCATATAAGCACGCCACATGCAGAGGCAATGAAAATATTAACTTGTTAGAAAAAATTCAGAAACCTATAAATACCTGGAAAGAATCAATTGAAAATGATTTTGAAAAATCTGTGTTTCATAAATATCCTCATTTAGCAAACATAAAAGAATGGATGTATTACCAAGGAGCATTATATGCCGCAATGAGTGGTAGTGGCTCAACTATATTGGGTATTTTTAATAAAAAACCCAACTTACAAGGAAGTTGGGTTAAGTATATTCAGTTTATTGGTAAACTTTAATTCAATCGATTATTTGGCAACTACAAATTTCAAATTTGATTCGCTAGTGCCATTTGTAATTTTTAGATAGTATATTCCATTTATCAAATCATTAACATTCATCAGCAATTTATCGGATGAACTTGAAATTTGTTCTTCCTTCACTATTCTACCTGTAATATCCGAAATTAATAATTGATAGTTTTGATTTGGCAATAACTCCGCTTGAATAGTTAACAAGCCTGAAGTCGGGTTTGGA
>JACFNJ010000007.1 GCA_019454865.1 Bacteroidia bacterium | reverse complement strand
TACCAACGACACAATAGATCCGGTTAAGAAGTTTTTAGTCAGAGCAAACATTGTTGAAAATTTTGATTTAATGACTCCTAAAGAGAAAGCTAAACCACCGGTTTTTGTAGCCATTACACCCGAGGTAATAATAGATACTGTACAAGTAAAAGGTACTGCTACAGCTACATTTTACATATCCAATAAAGGAAAAACACCAATGTATATTCGTAAGGCTTACGGCAGTTGCGGATGTACTAAAATAGAATACAACCCAAATCAGGCAATTAAAAAAGGTAAAAAAGCTGCAATAAAAGTTACATACGATGCAGGATATGATTTAGGAAAAGTTGAAAAACAAATTTTTGTAATTACTAACACACCCGATAAGGCACTTCATGAATTGACATTGCGTGCAAATGTTATGTATATTCGCAAACCGTAATCAACGTATATTTTTTAGTTTTTTCTAAATAACTTTAAGTATGAAAAACAAAATCAGTATTTTTTTATTCAGCTTAATTGGAGGAATTGCAGGAGCTGCTATCTTAAATTTTTATTTACCTAATCGAGTAATCTTAAATCAAGCTACAAGTACCCAAACTACTGAGGAAACATTTAGTAATGTAAATTATAAAAATGCAAATATTCCCGGAAGCGAAGACATGGTTAAAGCATCTGCAATAGCAACACCTCGAGTAGTATTTATTAAAACAATAAGCAACCAACAAACCAATGATCAATTTATGGACTTTTGGTCTGCTTGGGATTTTTTCGGCAGAAGAGGACCTGTAACAAGTTCGGGCAGTGGTGTTATTATTAGTACCGATGGATATATAGTAACTAACTTACATGTAGTAAAAGATGCAGATGTAATAGAAGTAATAACCAATAACAACAAACACAGCTACAAAGCAAAAGTTATAGGTACAGATGGTTCAACCGATTTGGCTTTATTAAAAATAGAAGGTACAAAACTGCCTAACATGACTTTTGGTAACAGTGATGATGTAAAAATTGGGCAATGGGTTTTGGCTGTAGGTAATCCGTTTAACCTTACCAGCACAGTTACAGCCGGCATAGTTAGTGCAAAAGGAAGAAATATTAATGTAGTTAACAACCGTTTTCCAATTGAAAGTTTTATACAAACTGATGCTGCCATTAACCCCGGAAATAGCGGTGGCGCATTAGTTAATACAAACGGGGAACTAATTGGAATAAATACTGCAATTGCCTCCAATACCGGTGCGTATAACGGTTATGGATTTGCCATACCTTCCAATTTGGTTCAAAAAATTGTTCGCGATTTGATTGAATATGGCGAAGTACAAAGAGGATTTACCGGATTAGATGTAAAAGACATTGACGCATCAATAGCTGATAAATTAAACATTAATGACAACTTAGGCGTATATGTACAATACATTTTACCTAATGGACCAGGTGAAGATGCAGGAATAAAAACCGGTGATGTAATAATAAAGGTTAATGAAAAAGCAATTGAAAGTAAATCCATATTTGATGAGCAAATCAGTTACTTCCGTCCCGGTGATAAAGTAAAAATTTCGTTGCTAAGAAATGGCAAAACCATTGATGCGTATATAAAACTAATTAATAGAGAAGGCAACACTGCTATTACTCGCAAATCAAGTGTTACTTCCAACTCATTAGGTGCTGATTTCAGTGTATTATCAAAAATTGAAGCAGAAAAATATGGTATAACTTCCGGTATTAAAATTAGTAATTTAAAAAATGGAAGAATAAGAAGTATGGGTATTCCTGAAGATTTTATTGTTACTTCAATGAATAAAAAAACCTTTTCAAAAGCTGAAGACTTAATTAAAGAATTAGAAAACACTAGAGGGCAAATATTAATTGAAGGATTGTATCCTAATGGCAGTAGAGGCTTCTTCTCATTTTATGCCTATTAAAGAAATTATAAAATGATGGTGCAGTTTCTTATTGCTTTTGAAGTAAAACAACAGCATAAGCGGTTGCACCTTCTTCCCTACCAATAAATCCCATTTTTTCGTTGGTAGTTGCTTTAATAGAAATATCATCTATTGTAATATTGCATAACCCTGCAATAACTGTACGCATAGCTTCTGCGTAAGGCATAATTTTTGGCTTTTCAATACACAAACTGGAATCTATATTTACCACTTTATATCCTTTTTGTGAAATCAATTGCATTACGTGTTGAAGCAGCAGTTTACTATCTATATTTTTAAATTTAGAATCGGTGTCAGGGAAGTGTTTGCCAATATCACCAAGAGCTAAAGCACCCAACATAGCATCGCAAATTGCATGCAATAATACATCCGCATCGCTATGTCCTAATGCTCCTTTTTCGGCTGGAATTTTTACTCCACCAAGCCATAATTCTCTGCCTTGCACAAGTTGATGCACATCAAACCCGAAACCTATTCTATACATTTATTTAATCTTTTGGTGCTTCAAAAATTTGAACCGGCTGTTCTTTTTCGTTTTTATTAGATTTTAAAGCTTCAAAGTCTAATCCAAGTGTAAAGCGTATGGTATTATCCAATGGATTTCTTTGCCCAAACGAAACCAAGTATGCAGCATCAATAGTAAATACATTATACTTTAGCCCTAATCCAAATGTTGCATATTTACGATTTCCTTTGTATTGATTTTCATAAAAGTACCCGGTACGCAATGCAAATTGCTTATCATACCAATACTCAAGTCCGGTTGCAATATTTACTTCATTCCATTCTTCTTTTATACCACCTGGTGCATCGTAAAATGATTGAAACATTCCTTGCAACACAGGTACATTCGACTTCTTTCCGGCTTCTACTATTGGCTCTCCGGTAGATTGATCGTACACATAATTTCCGCTTGCATCAGTTTTATATACAGGGGGTGTAGGTACCATCAATTTATTCAAATCCAACGCTAAAGCTATGGTATTGTACTTATCTACTGCAATTTGTCCAAAGCCACCTAATCGTAGGTTTATGGGAATAAAATTCGCATTTTGATCCGTTGTATAGGTTAGCTTTGAACCAATATTTGTAATAGCTGCTCCTATGCCATAATTTATTTTATATCCTTCAATTGATGTATTGTTATGATAATATCCGGATATATCCGAAGCATAAGCAGTACCAGCGCTTATTCCGCTTTGTGATTGAGTTTGTGCACCACCTGCTATATTTGAATAAATAAATCGAAATGCAACTGCCAAACTCAAATTATCGGATAACTTTTGTGCATATGCTAAATCTGCAGCCCACTCACTTGGGTTGGCTTTTCCTAAACTTGAACCAAACTGGTCGGTAAATTGAATTTCACCTAATGAGAAATAGCGCAACGAGCCTCCAATTGCAGACTTTTCATTTATCATACCCATAACCGATAAGTAGGACAAAGAAACATCCGGAACTAAAGCCCTTAACCACGGATTGTAGGATAATGAAACCATGCCTTTTTTATCATTAAATACCATTTTTGAAGCATTCCAATGTATTGCATTCGGGTCATTAGGAACTGCCGCTCCCACATCACCCATACCACCTGCACGTGCATTTGGAGTTATCATTAAAAAAGGAACTGCGGATGTAATTGTATTTTGTCTTCCATCTAACTGCCCTGTTGATATTGAGTTTTGTCCATAAATAGTATTGGCAAATAAAACTAAAACCAAAAGAGCTAATCCTTGAATTTTTTTCTTCATGTGTTTTCTTAGAAACTGCAATTATAGTGTATAAAAATGGATAACGTTAAATCTAATTTAATATTACCAATTTTTGAATGTATTCCGCCTTTCCTCCGGTTTCACCTTGAACTTTAACTTTATAAACATATACTCCATTTGCCAATTTATCACCAAAGTCGTCTAAACCGTTCCAACTCAATTGGTCAAAATGAGTACTAGCCTGTATGGTTTCTGTAGAAAGTGTTTTTACTAATTTGCCACTAATAGTAAAAATCTGAACCATTACTTTTAATTGCTCCCCTACCCGATTGTGGTCAAAATGGAAAGTAGTGTTACCATTAAATGGATTTGGATAATTTAAAACATGTTTTAAAGTTAACTCTTCGCTATTGGCAACATAAAACTCAAGTGTTGTTTCGTTTGAGTTATTATATGTATCCCAAGCTTTTAATGTAACTGTATGTTTTCCGGGTGCTAAATCTGTAAGCTGGTACTTAACTTCTCCTTCTTGGTAGCTGTTAATTTTTGCCTTATAATAATCATTTACCGGTATTGCTTTTGCGTTATTCCCATCAATAGTTAAGCTAAGCTCTCTTCCTATACCTCTACCTATGGTATTTATTCCGTTAACATCAAATAATTTTGCAATAAACAAGGTGTTTTCTTTTGTTAATCCACCATTAACAAATTTATAATCATCCATAAAAAGACTGATTTCAGGACCCAACTTGTCTTCGGCAATTGAATCATTTGTTCCGCCTACCAAAAAATTCTGATTATTACCATTTGCATCAATTGTGGAGTTTGTAGCATAATAGGAAATTTTTCCTTTACCATATTGATAGGAAATATCTTTAGGCACAATAAATGTGAAAGTAAAATTACCATCTACAACACTGGCACTTCCTTTATAAATAATATTGTTTTGCATAGTAAAATCCATTACCGGTGCCGACTCCGGATCATTAACTAATGTTTGATAAACAGTTGGTTTGTCATAAACTGTTACTGTAAGTTCGCCATTATAGTTTGATGCAAAAACATTTGTTTCAGTTAATACTTTACCGGAAACTGTAACTTTAGACAAAGCCTTTAATGTATCGGTTATATTTACTATTGGTTTCTCATTTATTTTTTCGGTGATTACTTTATATTTTGGATACGCCAATGTCATAACGGCATCACCAAGTAGGGTAAAATTTCTTTCATTTCCATCGTTTGAGTTATAATCATTTTTCGTTAATCGGATGATTTCACCAAGCGATTTTGGTGCAATCTTAGAGTTTGAATCCAACCCTACACGATTGTATAAAAACTTATTTAAAATAGTATTTGAAAATGCTAAAACCAAACGTACTGTGGTAAATAAAGCTATGCTTCCACCTTTTGCATTTAACAAAACTAATTCACCTGCTGAAACTCGGGCTGGGTCATCAAATCGGCTAAACTCACAAGTAGCAGTTACAAAAAGAGGAAGTGCCTTATCATTATTCCACGATTGAATATCTTCAATAGTTAATATTCTTTCTGCTGCCCAACCAAGTTCTCCTCCATGTCCGGTATAATTTATCATAAAGCATCCTTTTTGCACAGCATCAGATATTGCCTTTTGTGCACTTGGGTATCGTTGCCCACCGGCAACTACTTCTTGCTTGTATGCATCAATCCAAATTTTTTGTACCGAATAATTGGAGTACTTATTTGTAACATCTACGGCCATTAAATCTGCATCTACCTGATGTGTACGATAATCCTCATCATCTGCTACAAATACTAGTTTGTTTCGCCAATCAGCCATCCTATCCGATTGGTAATAATTTATAATTTTATCTACAACATTTGCGGCTTCGGTTTCAGTAGAAATAGGCAATCGTCCTATTCCAATGTCTAATCCTTCTTTTGTATTGCTTCCTGTGTCCCATTTACCTTCGCCAGCATCCAAAAATCCATAATAATCATCACTGCAATACGAGCCTATTGGCGATTCGGATGCTATACTTTGGTATGTAGGAACAAAATTGCTGTTATTAGAAATCCGATACTTATAATCGTACGAAGCTCTTCCGAATAATGTTACATATTTTAACGGTTTTCCGTTGTTAATACCTTTTTCATACAACATACGAATACATTCACGTATAGCAGTTATGTCTTGTGAGCCACTTGAAAACTCGTTATATATTTCATCCAACAAAACCACATTTACTGTTACTCCTTTACTTTGATGAAACGCAGCCAAACGCAACGCTTCTTTATAAAAAATTACAGGAGTAATATAAAGAGCATCTGCAAGGGATAGTCCATGTATATTTTGATTATCTACTTTACCAACAAACTGTGGTACCGCATACGAACTATTTTGATTTATACCAACAAACTCACTAAGGGTTGTAGTATTATGCACAAACTTTGCTTGATTACCTTGCAAAGTTAGCTGTAACTCAACTAACTGTGTAGGATTTGTAACATCAAACACACGTGTACCGGCAATTGTTACATTATCAACGGTATATTCTACACCTCCTGCAACAGTTGGTGGTAATTGCCTAAATAGTACTTGCGAGCCATACCAAATCATTTTTGCTTTGGTGTTAATTTCAAAAAAGTCTAACCATCCATTAGCCCCACCCGGTGGATTACTGAAAGCATAATTAATGGCAACTTGTGGTGTATTTACATTAAAAGAAAATTTTACTGGTCCTGAGTTTTTAAAATGATACGAATCATAATTGCTACCAACTGTTGGAATATTGCTATGTGTGTAGATTAAACTTCCATTTCCTTTTACTTCAAACGATGCAGGAGTAATATAACTTCGGGCAGCAACTGACGAGCGCATTTGAATAGCTTCTGATGCATCAAAACCATCAATATAAAAACTAAAATTTTGAGAAGGTGTTTTGTCAAATGCTTCTCCTAAAAATTGTCTTCCACTTCTACCAATATTAACCAAATCTTGTTCATGTGCTATACAAAAAATATGTTTATTTTGTGTTGAAGCAATTAGTGGAACAGATGATTGCATGGGTATTCTGCTTCCTGCTCCTTGATTAAATGTTAAGTAGTAGTATGTAGTATCGGAATAAATATTTTTTTCACGTTGAATAAAATTATCCTCCAATTTCCATATTTCATTTTGTGCTCTACCATAAAATAAAACATAGTAATTTACATCAAAGATTCCATCTTGTTCCCCTATTACAAGTATTGAGTTTTCAACCAAATCATCAAACCGTGCAGATGAAACAGGCTGAGCTAATAAACCTCCTCCGTATCCATATACTTTAATAGTTCGAGGGTCAATTCCAGAAATTGAAATACCATTACCTTCAAAAAAAGTTTTATCCAATTTATGAAAACCTGTTTTAGTAACAGCTAACTTATACCATTGTCCTTGTGATAATACCGAATTTGAAGCAAATGCCTTTTTAAATAATTGTTTATCCTGATTAATTTCCATTTCAATTGAAATCGTAAATGAAATTACCGGAGTTGTTATACCATTATTATTAACTAAAGGAAGAAATGAAACTGCTGCAATGGTTAATCCATTTTCTATTATGGGAAAAAACGATAGCTCAATTTCTCTCTGCTCAACATTAGATTGTATGGATTGCATGGAATTAAACTTTCCATATACAACATTGGTAATACGAACTGCTTTTACTGTTCCCTTTTGATTTGTTCGAATATTCTCAGACCAAATTGGTAAATTATTTAATGATTTAGAATGTTGTGCAAACGAAAATGTTGCAAAATTTTCATAGTTTTTACCTCCATAAGTATAATTCTTTAACTCATTCCATAAAATTGTCTTATCTATAGTTAAATTATAAGCTACTGAAAACAATGGAATTACAGCAAAAACAGAAAAAAATATACTTTTTTTGAGTGCTATTCGTAATAAAAATTGCATTAAAGTTATCAAATTAATTATACTTGAAAAATTCATTAACCATTAAAATTAAACGATAATTAACAAAATAATTGTCTGTTTAATAAAAACAACGCATAATAAATAAAAATTTAATACTTAAAAAAAAGATAAAAAAGGATAAATATTAAAAATTTATCTTTTTTTTGAAACGGGGTTATAAAATAATGAAATTAACACTTTCGGGAAGAAAGAAGGTAGTAATATATATAGTGATAGCGCTTTGTTTGAAATTGGATTTGCATGCACAAGATCCACATTTCTCTCAATTCTATGCAAATGCTATTTACACAAATCCTGCCTTTGCCGGAAGTACACATCACGGGCGATTTGTTTCAAATGCACGTAACCAATGGAGTAGAATTTCAGGAACATTTACTACACTATCTGCCGCATACGATGAACATTATGACATTATTAACGGAGGTATTGGATTAATTGTTACTCGCGACCAAGCAGGTGTAGGTTTATTAACTACAAACTCAATATCGGGAATGTACTCTTACCAAATTCCAATTAATAAATATGTAACTGTGCGGGCAGCCATACAAGGTAGTTTAATACAAAAAACACTTGAATTTGGTAACTATACTTGGGGCGACCAAATAATGAAAAGAAGTGGAATTGTAAAACCTGTTACAGGCGAAAGCCCAGCAAATCCTTCAATATTCATCCCTAATGTATCTGCCGGAGCTGTTGTATATACAAAGATTTTTTATGGTGGATTTGCATTGCATAATATTACTGAACCAAACCAATCTTTTTGGAATAGTTACACTGTAAAAAATCCAATTCATAGAAGAATTACAGCACATAGTGGTATTCAGATTCAAATAAACAAAGCAAAAAATGCCAAGAATGCACAAATGATTTCTCCAAATATTTTATTTATGCAACAAGGTCCGTTTACCGAATTAGACTTAGGTATGTATTACAACCGTGGTCCATATATTATTGGAGGATATTATCGTCAAACTTCGGAAAATCCGGATGCGTTTATAGTATTACTTGGTTTGCGTAGAGAGAAGCTTCGCATAGGATATTCTTATGATGCTACATTATCCAATGCAAGACCAGGTGCACCGGCTTCACATGAAATTTCAGTTGCATTTGAATTAAGAAAACGTACTCCAAAAACACGTGTAAGAGTAATAAGATGTCCGGAATTCTAACACTTTACATTATATTTGATAAAAGTATTAGAAATACAAATGCGAATAAGAATCTTTCTTATTAATTTTTTTGTACTTGTTTCAAGCTATTCATTAATAGCTCAAGACCCTCAATTTAGTCAGTTTTATGCAGTTCCATTATATACTAACCCTGCATTAACAGGCTCTACAGGAAATATACGTTTCAATGCGGCTTATCGCGACCAATTTTATGGTATTACCAATAATTACAAAACTACATACGCATCCTTAGATGCCCATTTCAACAGTATAAGTGGCGGTTTAGGTTTTTCATTTTTAAACGATGTAGCAGGTGATGGAAGACTAACAACTAACCAAGTGGGATTAGCTTATGCGTTTCATACACAATTAAACAGAAAGTTTCATTTACGAAGTGCTATCCAAGGCACATGGATTCAAAAATCTTATGATTTTTCAAAATTTAAATGGGGCGACCAAATTGACCCAAGATTAGGTTTTGTAAACCCTACCAATGAACAACCCGTAGGTGCTGAAAATCGTATGTTAGTCAATGTAAATGCAGGAGCTATCGTTTACTCCGAATTTATGTTTTTTGGTGCAGCAGTACATAATATTACAGAGCCAAACCAATCATTTTATTTTCCAACAAGCGCAAAAGAAGAATACAAATTACCTCGAAGATATACTGTACATTCGGGAGTAAACTTAACATTAATTGACCACCGTGATGAAGAACAACGAACCATACTATCACCTAATATTTTGTACATGTCTCAACGCAACTTCAACCAATTAAATATTGGAATGTACATAAAAAGACAAGCTTTAACTGCCGGATTATGGATAAGGCAAACGAGTAATAATACCGATGCAGCAATACTTTTATTAGGGGTTCGATTACCAATGGTAAAAATCGGATATAGCTATGATGCAACACTTTCCGGTGCCAAAGTAGCCACCAAAGGTTCACACGAAATATCGCTAGCAATAGAAATTAATAAGCCACAAAAAACAAGAACAAGAATAAAAGTACTTCAATGTCCGGCTTTATAAACAAATTCACAAAATAAATTTGGAATAATTCAAACAATTTTACGTTATATTTGAAAAATTTAATTCAATAAACAGTTTATATGAAGAAAGTTATCAATGTTTTTCTAATAGCAGCCATAGCCCAAACCGTAATTATTGGAAGTGGTTGCAAAAAAGAAAAATCAGAAACCACCGGCTGGCAGTATAATAACAGCAAATGGGGAGGCTTTGAAAAACCAAAATTCCAAGAACAAGAAACCGGACCCGGACTTGTTTTTATTGAAGGAGGTACAATTACACTTGGTAATTTTGAAAACGATGTAATTTTTGAGCGTGATGCTTTAAAAAGAAGAGTTTCCATTCCAAGTTTTTATATGGACGAAACAGAGGTTACTAATTTCCACTACTTAGAATATTTGTATTGGTTAAATAGAGTTTTCGTTGACAACCCTCTTATTTATCGTGGTGCATTACCAGATACTTTAGTGTGGAGAAATAAACTTTCATACAATGAGCCTTATGTGTTGTATTACTTACGTCATCCTGCATACAGAGATTATCCTGTAGTTGGAGTAAGTTGGCTGCAAGCTAAAGCTTATACCGATTGGAGAACCGACCGTGTAAATGAGATGATAATGGTAAGAGAAGGTTTTATTGAATTGGATGTAAATGCAATGGGAGAAAATAACTTTAATACAGAAGCATACTTATTAGGATTATATCAACCATCAAAAGTAAAAAAACAATTAAAAGACTACTCACCAAATGGTAAAGAACGCCAAGTAAGAATGGAAGATGGTATTTTATTACCTGATTATCGCTTACCTACAGAAGCAGAGTGGGAATACGCAGCATACGGATACATGTCAGCTGAGTACAATGAGAATATAGACGTAAAAGGAATCTACCCGTGGGAAGGATTAACCATGCGCAGAGATGACACAGAAAATACACGAGGTACTATGTATGCCAACTATATAAGAGGTAGAGGTGATGCTGCCGGTGTTTCAGGTCGTTTAAATGACGGAGGATTTTATACAGTTCCGGTAAAAAGTTTAGACTTCTTGCCAAATAACTTCGGTTTGTATCACATGGCAGGTAACGTAAGTGAGTGGACTATGGATATATACCGCCCACTTTCTTGGGAAGATGGACAAGAAATTGCTCCTTTCAGAGGTAACGTATATAAGACAAAAGTAACCGATGAGGATGGACTTGTTGAAGCACCGGATAGTATGGGACGTGTTCCTTACAGAGAAGTAACTGAAGCAGAAAATGCAAAACGCAGAAATTATAAAAAATCAAATAATATTGGATTTAAAGATGAGCTAACTTACGAAGACATTGATCAAAAATATGATTATGGTGTTACCTCATTAATTAATAATACTGCACGCGTTTACAAAGGTGGTTCATGGAATGACCGTGCATATTGGATGACTCCCGGCTCGCGTAGATACTTAGATGAAGATTTATCTACCGCTACAATCGGATTCCGTTGTGTAATGGATAGAGTGGGTGATCCAATAAAACGTTAAGAAAATAAAAAACTATTAAAAAAGCCGTTTTATTCAAATGAATAAAACGGCTTTTTGTTTCTTAACATCTTTTACTATCCAACTCGCATACTAATATCCATAGCTTTTACACTATGTGTAAGAGCACCGGAAGAAATAAAATCTACTCCTGTTTCTGCATATTTTCTTAGTGTTTTAAGAGTAATCCCGCCACTTGCTTCAGTTTCATATTTACCTCCTACCAATAAAACTGCTTCACGAAGCAAATCAGGTGTGAAATTATCTAACATAATGCGATGAACACCACCATAATTAAGAACCTGTTTAAGTTCATCAATACTTCTGGTTTCAATCTCTATTTTAAGGTTTAGTTTATTGGCTTGTAAATAATCTATTGTTCGCTTTATTGCGTTTTCAATTCCACCCGAAAAATCAATATGATTATCTTTTATCATAACCATATCATACAATCCTACACGATGATTACAGCCACCTCCTATTTTTACTGCCCATTTTTCTAATAACCGCATGCCAGGTGTTGTTTTTCGGGTATCTAATATTTTTGTATTTAATCCTTTTAATTCATCAACGTATATAGCCGTTTGCGTAGCAACTCCACTTAATCTTTGCATAAAATTCAGAACTGTTCGTTCAGCAGTTAGCATTTTTTGGGATGAACCTTCAATTTCCATTACTAAATCCCCAAATTGTACCCTATCTCCCTCATTTTTGAATAATGTAACTTTCAAACTAGGATCAATTTTTTTGAAAATAAACTCAGCTAAATGCAATCCGGCTATTATTCCATCATCTTTTACTCGCAAAATGGATTTTCCTTTTTCATTTATATCAATTGTGGCCAATGAAGTATAATCACCACCGCCTATATCTTCTGCAAAAGCAATTTCAATAAGCTGTAGAACCAAAGGGTTTACTAATAATTCTTTCATTTAAAAACTAAAAAGTTATTCTTTTTCAATACGCATCTCATGTATCATATTTGTGTTACTTGCACCTTCTTTTATAAATACATAAATTCGGTATTTAGCAATATTGGTTTCATAAACAGCAATTCCATATTTAGACCCTTGCCCTGAACTACCTCTATGTTGCATGGTAACATTTTTTGGTGGATTTTGATAAAAAAAACTCTTCAATATTATTTCTGCTTGCTGTTTACTATATACTCCATCGTTGTCTAATATAGTTAACTCTACTGAACTGTTTAAATACTTTATTACTTCTTTAGTGTTTTGTGTTTTAAAAGCATTAATAACGTCATCAAAAACATCTGCTTTAAGTAAAGTAGCTGATATTACAAATAATAATGTAAGTATGTGTTTTATCTTAAATGTATTCATGTCGGTTATTTTTTACCTAATAAGTTTGGCTAAATGTATGCCACAAGTGCAATTTAACAAAAAAGATTATTTCAAAAATAAATTTAACGGAATGTGAACATATTTTAATTACATCAATAAAAAATAAGTTAATTAACCGATGACTGTTAAGAAATTATCATTATATATTTGTTATATCAAAATAATAAAACCATGAAAAAAAATCTACTTTTAATTTGTTTAGCTTTCGCTTTTGTTGCAAATGCACAAACTAAAAAGCTTTTAGTAAGAACTACAGTAATTGGTACAACATTAGAATACGGACTGTACAAAAAGCAAAATGACAGCTCTTTTGCATTAGTTAAATCGTATTTTGAAGATTCCGGAAGTAAATTATTTGACAGCCTTACAGAAGGAACTTATCGTGTACATATTGGTATTGAATATAACAAATATATACCTACTTGGTATCCGGGATATGCTTTATGGGATGAGGCGCAAAACATAGAACTTACTGCAGATAGTTCCGAAATAATTGTTCAACTAATACCTAACCCAGCACATACAGGACCGGGTAAAATAGGTGGTGTATTAACAGAAGGGTTATTAAAAGCAGCAGGTGATCCATTAAAAAATGTACGAGTTGTGATTAAAGATAGTAGTAATACTTTAATAAGAATGACAAGTACGGATACACTAGGAAAATTTTTAGCAAACAATTTACCGTTAGGTAAGTTAAAACTAATTGTGGATGTTGTAAATGCATCTACTGCAAACCCTAAAACCATTACATTAGACAGCACAAACATGAGTGATACAACGGTTATGCTTACCGTAAACAAAACAGGCACTGTAACTACAGGAGTTTTAAATTACACTTCAAATGAAGCAATAACTCTATATCCAAATCCTGCTACTGAACTACTTTTTGTAAACACAAAACATGCTGTTGAAGTTAATATTTACAACATTCAAGGTAAATTAATTCAAAAAGAAATAAATGATGGTATTAACCCAATATCTTTAAAAACTTTGAAAAACGGCTTATATATTGTAGTAATCAATTCCGAAGGTAATACAACTACATATAAATTAATAAAACAATAATTAGATTTAAAGCATAGAGAACCGCATATACAAAAGTGTATGCGGTTTTTTATTAGTATATAAATTAACATCCGAATAATCATATTTTTTCTTTTTATGGATAAGTTATTTGATAGATTATTTTTGCAGCATGAAAACTAAAGTAGCACTAGTAATAATGGATGGCTGGGGAAATGGAAAACCCTATGATGGAAATGCCGTTTACCAAGCACAAACACCCAACTTTGATAAAATCATAAAAAGCTTTCCGGGAACAAGTATTAAAACCAGTGGATTAGACGTAGGCTTACCTGTCGGACAAATGGGAAACAGCGAAGTAGGTCACATGAATTTAGGTGCTGGTAGAGTCGTTTACCAACAATTGGTTTTGATAAATAAGGCATTTGAAGAAAACACAATCAATCAAAATCAAACACTATTAGATGCAATAAATTACGCTAAAAGCAAAAACAAAAAAATACATTTAATTGGATTAGTAAGCGATGGTGGCGTACACTCCAGTATTGACCATTTAATTGGGTTATGCAAATTATTAAAAGAATCGGAGTTTAGTAATTTTTACATCCATGCATTTACTGATGGGCGCGATACTGACCCTAAAAGTGGTATTGGATATTTAGAGACAATAAAACAAACTACTGAAAAAACAGGTGGCAAGATTGCTTCAATAGTTGGAAGGTACTATGCAATGGATAGAGATAAAAGGTGGGAAAGAGTAAAGAAAGCTTATGATTGCTTAGTACACGCACAAGGAGAATTAACTTCAAACTTTATAGGTACAATAAAAAATCGTTATGCAGCAAATGAAACCGATGAGTTTTTAAAACCAATTATTTGTACGGATGAAAACAACAAACCAATTGCTACCATTACTGAAGATGATGTAGTAATTTGTTTCAACTTTAGAACCGATAGAGGTAGAGAAATTACTCAAGCCTTATCACAAGAAAGTTTTCAGGAACATAACATGCACAAGTTGCCATTGTACTATGTTACACTTACCGAGTACGACAAATCTTTTGAAAATATTAAAATAGTATTTCCTGACATTGATTTAAAAATGACCTTAGGAGAGGTATTAGCTTTAAATAATAAGAAGCAAGTAAGAATTGCAGAAACAGAGAAATATCCGCATGTAACTTTTTTCTTTAGTGGTGGCCAAGAAACTCCCTTTGAAGGAGAAACAAGGCATCTTGCTCCTTCACCAAAAGTAGCAACTTATGATTTGCAACCCGAGATGAGTGCAGAACAAGTATGTGAATATACTATAACAGAAATGCAAAAAGCAGAAGCCGATTTTATTTGTGTAAATTTTGCAAATGTAGATATGGTAGGGCATACTGGTGTAATTGATGCCGAAATAAAAGCAGTAGAAAAGGTAGATGAATGTTTAGGAAAGATAATTAACGTTGCAACAGAAAAAGGTTATACCCTATTGGTAACTGCTGACCACGGTAATGGTGAGTATATGATAAATGAGGTGGACGGAACACCTAATACTGCACATACTACCAATGAAGTACCTTGTATTATGGTAAATGGACCAAAACAAAGACTTAAGCCGGGTCGTTTGGCTGATTTTGCCCCAACAATTTTGCAATTGCTTGGTATAGATAAACCACAACAAATGGCTGGAGAAAGTTTGCTATGCGATTAGTTTTGTCCATTTTACTTTTTTCATTCTTAGGCTGTTCATCTGCAATAGAACAATCCGAATTGGTATTTGACACGAAATCATTTTTTCTAAACGAAGCCAATCGTTTATCAAATGATAAGGTAGGATTAATAAAACATTTAAGATATAACACAGAAACGGATAGTATTTTTAAAGGAGATTCTGTAAACTGGCAAGACGAACTCCAATCATTTATTCAAATTGATTTAGCAAAACCATCGTATAAAAAGTCGTATGCAACAAAACGAATAGAACTAAATAATGAAGCTTACCAAATAGAATACGTTGTAAAAGATAGCTTACTTAAAATAAAACGTGTATTGATTTCATTTAATTCAAAAGATTCGGTTGAGTCAATTGCAATATTTACAAAGAAAGAAAACAGTTATTACAACCAACTAACCCATTTAACCTACAACATCCATAATGGATACTACATTGAAACTACCCAACAAACATTAAAAATGGACAGTACTTTGTTTGCTATTAAGGGTGAGTTTACACGCTATTAAAATTAATCTAACGAAACCAATTGTCCTAAAGATGGAATAAGAATATTTTTAAATCCTACCTTTTCAAGTTTTTCTTGCAATGATAGTTGTGCTTCGTATTCACCATGTACCAAAAACACATGCTTTACTTTTTTCGGGTTTTGAGGTTTTAAATAATGTAGTATTTCCATATAATCAGCATGTGCACTAAAGTAGTCCATCTTTTCTACTCTGCATTTCACTTCGTATTGCTCACCAAAAATTCGTACCTGTTTGCTTCCGGCTTTTAATTGCCCTCCCAAGCTTTCAGGTGTACAATACCCTACTATTAAAATTGTGTTTTTGGGGTTTAAAATATTATTTGCTATATGATGTTTTACTCTACCGGCTTCAGCCATACCAGATGCAGAAATTATAATACAAGGCTCTTTTAGTTTATTTAAAAGTTTGGATTGATTTACATCGGATATATACGTTAAATTTTTAAAACCAAAAGGGTCTGAATCAAAATGCAAATATTCCAAAAACTCATTATTGTAACACTCTTCATGCTTGCGAATAACTGCTGTTGCCTTTACCGATAATGGGCTATCTACATAAACTTTTATAGCCGGCAACAATCCTTTATTAGCAAACTTATCCAGCATATATACCAAGTCTTGTGTTCTATCAACACTAAATGCCGGAATAATTAATTTTCCTTTATTAATTACACATGTTTCTTGTATAACATGTAATAATTGTTTCTCAATATCTGGTGGTGTTGGGTGTAATCGGTTGCCATAAGTGCTCTCACAAATTAATACATCGCATTGACGGAATGGCTGTGGCTTACGAAGGATTTGATCATTAAAACGACCAATATCTCCGGTAAATGTTATTTTAGTTTTTTTTCGGTTTTTAGTTGATATATCAAGGTTTATTGCTGCACTACCAAGTAAATGCCCTGCATCAGTAAATGTAAGATAAATTCCTTTTTCAATTTTTATAGTTTCATCATACTCAACCGGAACCATAAGTTTTAAGGTTTTCTCAACATCTTCTACATCGTATAATGGTTCAAGCAATTCTTCATTTCTTTTTGCCCTTCGTTTATTAATAAATCGAACCTCTTCGCTTTGTATAAATGCTGAGTCCATTAACATAATTTCGCACAATGAGATAGTAGCTGGTGTTGCAAATATTAACCCGGAGAAACCTTGATTAACAAGACGAGGAAGCAACCCGCTATGGTCAATATGTGCATGTGATAAAATTACATAATCGATTTCACTTGGGTTAAATCCGAAGTGATAATTCATTTCATCCTTATTATGCAATTGCCCTTGAAATAAGCCACAGTCTAATAAGATAGTTTTTCCGCTATCGGTACGAATTAAATGCTTACTTCCGGTAACAACGCGTGCTGCACCATAAAACTGAATATCCATTTCTACTTAATTGTTTTAGCTTGATTCCAATACACATCCATTTCAGCCAAAGTCATATCGGTAATTTTTTTATTAAGTTTAGTAGCCTGAGTTTCGATGTATTGAAATCGTTGTATAAACTTTTGATTTGTTTTTTCTAAAGCATCATCCGGATTTATATTGTACTTGCGCGCTACATTAATCAATGAAAAAATAAAATCACCAAATTCTTTTTCAATCTTATCCTTATCATTACTCTTATTAAACTCCTCCTTTAGCTCAGCTAATTCTTCATCAACCTTAGCCCAAACTTCGTTGGTATTTTTCCAATCGAATCCAACTTGAGCAGCTTTTTCTTGCATACGCAACGCTTTAACTATACTTGGTGTGCCTTTAGCTACACCGCTAAGTACAGATTTATTACCTTCCTTTAATTTTAGTTGTTCCCAGTTTTCTTTTACTTGTTCCTCGTTTTCCACTTTCACATCTCCATAAATGTGAGGATGACGGTGAATTAATTTATCACAAAGACTATTGCATACATCGGCTATATCAAAAAGGGTTTTCTCACTTCCTATTTTTGCATAAAAAATTATATGTAATAAAACATCTCCCAACTCCTTTTTAATTTCTTGCGGCTCATTTTGCAATATTGCATCACTCAATTCATAGGTTTCTTCTATAGTTAAATGGCGCAAACTCTCATTGGTTTGATTTTTATCCCAAGGGCATTTCTCACGCAAATCATCCATTATATCCAACAATCGTGAGAATGCTTCTAATTTTTGCTGTTTACTGTTCATTTGTAAATAAATATATTAAAGCTGTAACGCTTGAGTTGAAAAAACCTAATTAAATTTACTCTTCAGTTTCGTATATCACTAATCCGGTTCTAAGCTTAGGTTCAATCCAGGTAGATTTAGGTGGCATGATTAAATTATTTTCAGCAACATCAATTATTTCAGACACCGCTGTTTTATACAAGGTTATTGCTAAATCAAACGTTTTATTATCTATTGTTTCTTGCAAAGTTAAAATGCCTTTACTGCCATCAATAAAGGATAATCGCTTATCTGTCTTGCTATCATTAATTGAAAATATTCGCTTTAAAATAAATTCTTCAACAATGCTCACATCAAGATTATCCAATATACCATTAAGTTGTTTTAAAAATTCAGTTTTAAGTTTCAACAGATATGCGGTATGATTAAAATATAAGCCAAACTCACGTGGTTCCAATGGTTGCACCGGTAAATGTCCGCTTGGTATTACGTCAAAATATTTTTTTATGGATTCCATAAATTTGACATCATACACCAAACTGTCTTTTACCAAACGGTGGTATTCAAAAATGCGTAACTTAGAAAAAGGTATCAAACAAACCGGAAAAAAATTAAATGCATCATCAGACAAATAATTCTTCTTCGCATTCCGCATATAGTTACAATACGCTGCCGAACCGGCACTTCGATGATGACCATCAGCAATGTAGAGTTTAGGTATATTTTCAAATTCTTGTTGTATAATTTTCACATCATCCGGATTACTGATTACCCACAAATTATGTTTTAATTGGTCATTGCTTATAAAATTATACTCCGGAATTTGAGTGCCAATATAATGATTGATTAACTCATCAATTTTTTGTGAATCGGGATAGGTAAGCAAAACCGGATTACCAAGTTGCTTAAACCAACGAATATGCTCGGCCAACTCATTTTGCTTTTCGGTTAAGGTGTTTTCGTGTTTTAAAATAATATTATCGTTGTAGTCATTAACACTTGCAGCTGCTATAATTCCGGTATAAGCATTGCTGCCTTTTATAACTCGATAAATATAATACGAATCACTACTATCTTTTTGCAACCAACCTTGTTGCTTAAACTTGGTAAGATGCTCGATACCTAATGGAAAATGTTTCTCAGGATTTTTTTTCTCTCCTTTAAAATGCAGATAAGGTTTTACTACGTGCAAATAACTAAAAGGATTAGTTTCCAATTCGTGGTATGATTTATCTCTACTACTTGAATCGTATGCAGGGGCAGAAATTTGCGCTGCCTTATCTTTTGTTGGGCGTAATGCTTTGAATGGTTTTACAATTGCCATTTTTAACAGGCTCTATTTTTTAAAATGTTCAATTACTTTTTCTGCAAGTTCAATTCCTATACGATTTTGTGCTTCTACTGTGCTTCCACCAATATGCGGACTTAAGCTTACTCTATCGTGTTTTAAAATTTCCATATTAACCGGAGGTTCTTTTTCAAACACATCCAATCCGGCAAATGCAACACGATTACTTTCTAAAGCAAATAATAAATCTTTTTCATCAATTACTCCACCTCTTGAACAATTTATAAGTCCTACACCTTTTTTCATTTTTTCCATTTTTGCTGCATTAATTATTGCTTTATCACCTTCATTAAATGGAACATGAAAAGTAATAAAATCAGAATGTGTAATAACAGACTCTTCACTTACTGTTTGAATGGATACTTTAAGTCTTGAGTTTTGTCCTAATGCCGGCAAATCCAAACTTAAATCTACTGTGGACACATACGGATCAAAAGCAAGTATTTTCATTCCAAGCCCTATACCTATTTTAGCAACTTCTTGCCCTATTCTGCCAAACCCGTAAATACCCATGGTTTTGCCGTTTAATTCAATTCCGTTACTAGCTACTTTTTTTAAGTTTGCAAATTCTGAATTTCCTTGTAAAGGCATAACACGATTTGTTATTTGCAAGAAACGTGTTCCGGTAAAAATATGAGCAAATACCAACTCTGCTACCGATGCACTTGATGAAGCCGGAGTATTAATAACAGCAATACCTTTGTTTTTTGCATAAGCCACATCAATATTATCCATGCCCACTCCACCCCTACCTATTAGCTTTAAATTAGGGCAAGCATCAATTATATCTTTTCTAACTTTAGTAGCACTACGCACCAAAATAGCATCAAATTTTTGAAGCTCGCTTGCTAAATTTTCTTGTGCTATCTTATTTGTTTCTACTACAAAACCAGCCTTTTCTAAAATATTTTTACCGTTTACATCAATGCCATCATTGGCTAAAATCTTTATCATTTTTGTTTTAGTATTTTAATAATATTTATTTTTATAACTGAATTATTTTATGATGCTCTAAATGCAATCAAATGCGTTAAGCTTTCATCTTCTCAAACTCTTGCATTGCATCTACTAATGCTTGTACACTTTCAATTTCCAATGCATTGTATAAGCTTGCACGTAAACCTCCTACAGAACGGTGTCCTTTTAATCCGCTTAAATTTTTTGCTTTACAGAATTTCAAAAATTCTTCTTCGTATTCTTTATTTTTCAAAACAAAATTTACATTCATTCTGCTTCTGTCTTCAATAGCAGTAGTTCCAACAAATAAGCTGTTTCTATCAATTTCAGCATATAACAAATCGGCTTTAGCTTTGTTTCTTTTTTCCATTGCTTCTAAGCCTATTTGCTTAACCCAACGCAAGGTGTGCATACAAACAAATATTGCAAATACACTTGGAGTATTATACATACTTTCATTTTCAAGATGTATTTTATAATCTAACATGGTTGGTATTATACGTTTAGCACGCTTCTCAAGAAATGATTTTTTAACGATAACTAAAGTAGTTCCAGCCGGGCCCATATTTTTTTGTGCACCGGCATATATCATATCAAATTTATTTGCATCAAACGGACGACTGAAAATATCTGAGCTCATATCACAAACTAATGGTACACCGTTGGTATCCGGAAAATCAAACATTTCAGTTCCATATATTGTATTATTACTTGTGCAATGATAATATTTAACATCAGCAGGTATTGCGTAATTTTTAGGGATATAGTTAAAGTTTTTATCCTCACTACTTGCAAGCACATTTACATTTCCAAAAAGTTTTGCCTCCTTAATTGCTCTTCCTGCCCATACTCCTGTATTAACATAGGCTGCAGTTTCTCCCTCTCCTAACCAATTCATCGGTATCATATCAAATTGCAAGCTAGCACCACCTTGCAAAAACGCTACTGCATAATCATCACCTAATTGTAAAATATCTTTAACTAACTGTGTAGCTTCTGCAACTACTTCGGTATATTCTTTACTTCGGTGGCTTATTTCAATTAAAGACAAGCCTGTACTTGCAAAATTTTGAAGCGCTGCAATTGAAGCATCAATTGCTGACTGAGGTAAAACTGCCGGACCTGCAGAAAAATTGTGAACTTTGTTCATGATAATTAATAATAGTTAAAATATGCTGCGAAATTATACCTATTAAAATGGAAAAAACTAATATTCGTGAATAATTTTTATTTTCGCTTTTCTATTTCATACACCTTTGGTTCTATACAAATGAGCACTAAATATATTTATAGTTTTATTTTAGCTTTAATATTATCTCAAAGCACATTTGCCCAACGTAAATTGGAGCAAATAGACCCGGAAAAAGAAGCAGAAATAAAAAATGAAAAACAATTGGAAGAAATTAACAAAAATAGAACTCCTAAATGGTACAGCAAGCTAAATTACGGAGTAAGTGCAAGCATGTATTTTTCCAATTATGGCAATCAATTTTCTGTAGAACCTATTGCAATCTATCCAATAAATGAAATATTATCTGCAGGCGCTGGCTTATCCTTTTATTATTATTCATTAGATAACAACACTACTTCAGGCAAACAAACATATTCAAATTTTGCATTTGGTACTAGTGCATTTGGCAGGTTAAAAGTGTTTGATAATATTTTTGCACAGGCAGAATATATGCCCATGAATACAAGTGTTTATGATTTCATGACAAAAACCGAGCAAAGACAATGGGTAAATTCTTTTTTGGTAGGCGGAGGACAAATCCAATCGTTTACTGACCATTCGGGTGCATATTTTATAATTTTATATGATTTATTGCATGATGTACAACGCAGCTTTAGTCCATCACCTATACATATTCGAGTAGGATTATTCTTTTAAATCCAACTTAGAAATTTCGTAATTGTTCAATAAAAAACAAAAACACTTTTGGTTTTAATACTAAGGTAAACAAAACACCATAAACAGCACCATAAAAATGTGCCTCATGGTTTGTATTATCCGAATTTCTTTTACTCATATAATAGCTGTATCCTAAGTATAAAATACCTAAAATAATTCCAGGAATTCCTATCAATCCATATAAATAAATTTTATTAAACGGGTCAAACAAAATACTGGTAAATACCACCGCACTTACTGCACCACTTGCGCCTAATGAATTATAATAGCTACTGTTTTGGTATTTATATTGGGTTGAAAAATTTGCAGCTGCAATTGATGTAATATACAGTAAAATAAAAATCCATTTACTAACATCGCCAAATACAATTTGGTAATAAAACTCAACAACATTACCAAAACTATACAACACAAACATATTTACAAAAAGGTGTAAAAAATCAGCATGCATCAGCCCACTTGAAAACAAGCGATACCATTCTTTTTTTTCTTTAACTAAATATGGGTTTAAAATTAATTGCCGGTAAACAGCATTGTTATAAAAACATACAATACTTACAATTGAAGTAATGATAATAATATAAATTGTCATTTAATTTTTTATAAATTGAGCCATGATTAAAATTGGAGTTCTATCCGACACACATGGCGATTTTCCTGCACAATTATACCGCTTTTTTGAAAATTGTGATCAAATATGGCATGCAGGCGATTGGGGAAACATTGAAACATATAATACTTTAAAACAATTCAAGCCATTGCAATCTGTTTGGGGTAATGTTGATGGGCAAGAATTAAGAATCGAAATGCCTGAACACGCAATTTTTACAGTTGAACAGCTAAAAGTGTTACTCATACACATCGGAGGCTACCCTGGCAAGTACAGTAAAAAATGTTTACGTTTAATTCACACACATCGTCCGGATATAATGGTTTGTGGTCATTCGCATATTTTAAAAGTAATACGAGACAAAGAATTTGGATTAATGCATTTTAATCCGGGAGCAGCCGGACTAAAAGGGTTTCATAGCAAATGCACAGCACTTCGGTTTACTATAGAGGGCAAAACGTGTAAAAACTTAGAAGTATGGGAAATGCCCAAAACTTTGCCATAATAACCTTATTTAAAACTTATTTGTAGAAAATAACAACATTTAAATATCAATAAAATACAAGTAAAACGTAAATAAGATTGCCTTTGAAAAAAAAAGATATTATTTTGCCGCATTGTATTTAGTAAAAGAATAATTACGCTATGATAAAAAGAATACTTTTAGGAGTAGGTTTGTTGTACGCATCAACAGGAGTTTTTGCTCAACATGTAACCGCACCATGTGGTACAGACGAATATAATAAAGAACTAAAAGCACTGTATCCGCAGATAGAAGCAAACGAAAACAAGTTTAAAGCAGATTGGGAAACTTATAAGAAATCAGAAGCATTTCGTCAGGTTGAATCGAAAAAAGTTCAAAAAGCCGGAGCTCCAAAGTACATAATACCTGTTGTAGTTCACATTTTTTATGGTAGTAAAAATGGTTCAGAAAACATAAGTGATGCACAAGTTCAAAGTGAGATTAACTTTTTAAATAAAAGTTTTAGAAACCTTAATTCAGATACAGCAAACAGACGTGCAGGTATTTTTAATGGTATGCCATTTGACTTCAAACAGCTTGCAGGCGATGCTGAAATTGAATTTCGTTTAGCTCGTAAAGACCCAAATGGTAACTGTACAAATGGTATAGTTAGGGTTCAATCATCAATGTATAATAGCGGTAATGACAACCTAAAGAAAACTAGTGTATGGGACACAAAAAGATACTTTAACATTTGGGTTGTTAAAACAATAAATAGAGGCCCCGGATTAGCTGTTGCAGGATATGCGCAGTTTCCTGCTGGTGGTGGTGCATGGTCAGCTTTAACCGATGGAATTATGGTAATAAATAATGAATTCGGAAATATCGGAACTTCATCACCAGGACAAACACCAAATGTTACAACTACAACCCATGAAACAGGGCATTGGTTAGGATTATATCACCCGTTCCAAGCTACAGACTCATGCGAGATGCAAAATGATGGAGTAGATGACACACCTCCTACATATTTCGCTCCAAGTAATACAGAACCATTACGTAACAGATGTAATTTCCCTGAATTTAACACATGCAGCAACGACCGTTATGATACATTAAAATGGGATCGTCCGGATATGCAAGAAAATTTCATGGATTATTTTATTGGAAACTGTGCAAGTAATATGTTTACAAAACAACAAATTGCTCGCATGCATTTCAGTATTGAAAATTATAGAAGTAAACTAGTGTCGTACCAAAACTTAGTTGAAACAGGAGTATTAGACCCCGTTACAGCTTGTGCTCCAACACCTGCTTTTGGTTTGTTAATGTCTGGAAACCCATCGTATGAACGTCAATTGTGTATTGGTACTACAGTAAATTTTAACGATTTATCCTATAATGGTACTCCTACTTCATGGGCTTGGGATTTTGGCGAAGGAGCTACTCCACAAACATCAAATATTCAAAACCCAACTAATATTTCGTACACAACACCGGGTTACAAAACAATTACATTAACTGTAACAAATGCAAACGGTTCAAACACAAAAACTTTTACAAACGCTATATTAGTAAATCAATCAACACCTATTAACTACCATGCTTTCACACCCGATTATCCGGAGTTAAAAGATGGATGGGAATTTATTGGAGATGAAACAGCAAATTGGGACTATACCGAACTAGGTGCTTATAGTGGATACAAAGGACTTATCTTACGTGGCAAAGGACCAAGTTCGAATATGTATGGTAAGGAATTTATTTTAATTTCGCCTCCATACGAT
>JACFNJ010000006.1:3678-25764 GCA_019454865.1 Bacteroidia bacterium | reverse complement strand
AAGCCTTTAGCTTTGGGTCTATGAGTTCTGCTCTTGTTTCTGCTTCGTTCATTTTTACTCTTTTATCAAATGACCATCAAATAAAATCGGGCTGCCAATCACATAACTATCACATAAAAAATCATTGAATATCAATGATTTGAGTTGATTGGTGGCGCCATCTATCACATAACCATCACATAAGAATTCTGAGTTGGTCAAACAACCATCAAATAAGTTTTTAAGCCCAAAATGGTATATAGCTGGCATATTTTCTTGATTTACTGTCTGGGTCATCTTCTTTAATTACTTTTTCATCAATGGCATCTCGAATAATGCGTGAAGCAATTGAATAGTTATGGTCTTCAATTTTGAATCTTTCTCTTAGACTTTGATTTGTCATTTTCTCATTGGATACATATTTCAAACAAGCGTGCTGATAACAGGCTCTGATTTTTTCTTTTTTATCTAAATCGTTCAATGTTTTGTAACAATACATTGTTACACGTGTTCTATTCTCTGAAACGACAACATTTATGGCAGGCAGTTGATACAATTCATTGTAAAAAATTACCTTGTCCAATCCACTGCCTTTTTCCTCGCAAAACCCCATTCTTCGCATAAGGTCTGCTAATTTTTCATTTCGGGATAAATAAGCATCAATAAATCGGTCTGGTGTAACCAAAGGCGTTCCGGGATTTGATATTTCAATTCTGTCTGCGAAAATCTCTATCATCGGGAAACCTTTTTCAGTTAAGTCCTGATGGATAAGAGCATTGGCAACCAACTCTCTGATTGCAATTTCAGGATACATTCGAGTTTCTTTTCTTAATGCTTTCCCTATTTCTTCATTGGCAGGCAATTGGCTGTTTATCCAATCTACTAAGCCTTCAAAACCTAAAGCATAGCCTTTGGCTCCTATTTGTTCCCTTTCTGTTTCAACTTTGTTTTTACCCTTGTAAACGATAACTCGAACTGATTTTCGTTCCACACTTTCAAAATCTTTCAACTGCTTTGAAAAAAGCAATGCCCCTAATTTGGTTATTGCATAACCATTGTTTTTTACAACTAAACCTTCATCCATAAATTTATCAATCACACCTTGCTGATTGGATGGATAAGGCAATTTCAACAAATCAAAATAAGTTTCAGTGCTTAAATACTTGGTAATATCTGATGTACTTAGATTGTCCTTGGCGATTTCTTTTTCAAAAGGTATAGTGTCTTTCTTCCAAATTTTCGCTTGTTTCTGCGGAAACTCATTTAACTTTCTGGTGATACTACTTACACGAATATATGCCTGGTGAAGAAACTCAACAGGTTGGTTTTTAGTGGCTGGAATTACATAAATGGAGATATGCCTTGAATCGTCATAATCAAATTCATAAGCAGCAAAATCTATTCTTGGATTTAATCGGGTAAGCAACCAATGTTCTATGTCTTCATTTCCTTTTTTGGCAACTTTGGCTTTAAAGGCTGTGCCTTTGATGATTTGCGTTTTGTCTTCAACACCAAACACCAAATATCCGAATGGCTGATTGTGAATGCAAGCACCATTAGATAAAGCCGAAATTCGTTCTCCAATTTCTTCGGCAGAATGATAATTGAGTTTGAACTCCACCCATTCACTTTCGTGAGGCTGTTTTACAAGCTCGTTCAATAATTCTATCAATTGTTGTTCATTCATACTGCAACCGCATTTTCAGTTTTCAATTCTCCCGCAAATGCTTTTTGCAAGATTGATTTTTTCAGTTCCTCCAAATTAGCAATTTTTTGTTGATATACCGCTTCCAACTTTTGCGTTTCGGCTCGCAGGGCATCTAATTGGCGGACGATGGTTTGTTGGACTTTTAAATTTGGACAAGGAATAGGCATATTTTTCAAATCATTGATTGAAAGGTTTGGCTGCATCAAAGTATTAACGTGCTCCAAAACATATTTTGCTACACCACTTGTAGTCAAATAGTAATACACGTATTTCTGATTTATTAAATTTCCTTTTGGCATTAATGCTGCAACTCGTTGGTTTACTAATGCACCATCGTAGCTTTCGGGAACAACAGCAACTTTTAACCCCGCTGAAATGATTGTCCTTGTCAATGCTATTACAATATTTCCTTCTCTAACTTGAACTTCTTTTAGAGTGTCTTTAAATTTTTCGGGCAAGTAATTATCGGCTTCTTCTACAAATTCTTTCACTCCAACATTTGTAATTTTAATTGACTTAATCGTGTTTGTTGGTTTAAAGTCTTTGCTTGCAAAAGCATAACCATTGATAACTTTTGTAACTTCTTGAATTTTTTTCGTTTCCCAATTCCCATTCTCAAACACCCCCTGCAAATAGCTTTCAAACAATTCTTTGGCGTTTTTGAGGTTTTGTTCGGCATTGGCTTTTGCTTTGTCTATTGCCGCAAATGCCTTGTCTAAAATGGAAACAATGCGTTGTTGTTCGGGGAGAGATTTTGGGAAAGGAATTTCAATTTGCTTAAGATTATCGTTATATAGCCTTGAAATTGTTGCACCTTTTGTAGATTTCCAATTGCAAATTTCATAGAAACGATAGAGGTAGTCATTTAATACCTGTTTCTCATCATTATCAATCCAAACAATATTCGAGTCTTGAAAATATGCAGGTTCTCCATCATACCTTACTCGTCTGCCAATTGTTCCCGAAGCAGAAATAAGAATATCTCCTTTTTTGGGAAATGAGAATTTACTGCGGAACTCGTCATATTTTGCTTTAGTAATAAATGCGTCAGGACTTTTTCCGAAAGTGCCGATTTTGTAAAATGGAATATCTCCTTCGGGTGTAGTATCTTCTTTAAATACTCTTTTACACATTGAAACTTTTCCAATTTCCTCCAACTTCTTTATTTCCCATTTGTCTGAATCACGGATTTGCTTAGATTGCCCAAATGACACAGATTTTTTGATTGTGTAATCCTTTAATCCTACTAATCCGTGATGCTGACTTTTCTTTTGTTTCATATCAGTTTCAAAATTGCGTTTAATATTTCTGCACTTTTTGTCTGAATCACGGATTTGCTTAGATTGCTCAGATGACACAGATTTTTCATTCGTGTAATCCTTTAATCCTACTAATCCGTGATGCTGACTTTTTATTTCATTCATAATACCAATCTCTTAAAGGTTAAACTCTTACTGCCAAAGTTGATGAGCAAACCAACTTCTAATTTGTATGCTTTCAAGTAATTTAATGCTTGAGCCAAATGCACATCTTCAAGCTGTATAATTGCTTTTAATTCAACCAATACTTTTCCTTCCACCACAAAATCAGCCCTTCTTGTACCTATAGGCTCTTCCAAATCTTTATAAAAAATATCCTGTTCTATTTCTCTGGCAAATTCCAATCCTGCTTTTCGCATTTCATAAGCCAATGCACGCTGATAAATCACTTCCTGAAAGCCATTACCTAAAAATTTATGCACTTCAAATGAAGCCCCAATTATTTTTTCGGTTATGTCTTTGTATTTTAAATCTACATTCATAATCTGTGTTATCCTTTAATCTGTGTTCATCAGTGATTCAGACAATAAGGTTTGCAATGCTCTCCAACACTTCATCTGCTTCTCTATCCAACTTTCGCATTTCATCTAGAATCTCGGTCGGTTGGCGTAGCGTTACTTCTTCTTTTTTGTTCGGGTTCTTTACACTTAAGTCGTAGGTGGCTGAGTCTATCGAAGCCACATTTACCGTCCAAGAGTTTTCGCTATCGGCAAAGGTTTTTTGCAGTGCTACAAATTCTGCCAAATCGTTTTCGTTGAGTGGGTTGGTCTTGCCCAAATTGCGGTCAAGGTTCAACTGGTAAAACCAAACCTTTTGCGTGGGCTTTCCTTTTTCAAAAAACAGCACTACGGTTTTCACCCCTGCACCGGTAAATGTTCCACCCGGCAAATCTAATACCGTATGCAGGTTGCAGTTTTCCAACAAGGTTTTGCGTATGGCAACTGTGGCATTATCGGTATTGCTCAAAAAAGTATTTTTAATTACCACACCTGCCTTACCACCTGCTTTCAGAATTTTAATAAAGTGCTGCAAAAAAAGCGAAGCGGTTTCGCCTGTTTTAATCGGGAAGTTTTGTTGCACTTCTGCTCTTTCTTTTCCACCAAATGGAGGATTGGCAAGCACTACATCATAGCGATCTTTTTCCTGTATGTCGGCAAGGTTTTCGGCAAGCGTGTTGGTGTGTATGATGTTGGGAGCTTCCACCCCGTGCAAAATCATATTCATAATGCCAATGATATACGCCAACGATTTTTTCTCTTTGCCGTATAAGGTGCGTTTTTGCAGTATCTCGGTTTCTTTGGTAGAAAGTGATTTGCTATTCTTCAGATAGTCGAACGCTTCGCATAAGAAGCCCGCAGAACCCACAGCACCATCATAAATTTTGTCGCCAATTTTTGGGGCAACCACTTTTACAATGGTAGTAATCAGTGGACGGGGCGTATAGTATTCGCCACCGTTTCGCCCTGCGTTGCCCATATTTTTGATTTTGTCTTCATACAGATGGCTCATTTCGTGCTTCTCAGCATGGGTACGAAAACGCAATTGATCTATGAGATTAATTACCTCACGTAAATTATAGCCGCTTTGCAAACGGTTTTTCAGTTCGCTGAAAATCTCGCCAATCTTGTATGCAATGGTGTCGGCACTTTCAGCATTTAGTTTAAACTTTTTGAGGTAAGGGAAAAGTTTGTTGTTTACAAAGTCAGTGAGGTCGTCACCTGTTAGGGCGTTGTGGTGGTCGAGTTTGCCGTCTTTGCCTTTGGGCATTGCCCAAACTGTCCATTGAAATTGTTTTTCAACGATAGGCGAGTAGGTTTTTCCTGTTAGTTCGGCTGCTGTGGCTCGGTCTTTCTCCAAGTCGTCCAAATATTTGAGGAACAAAATCCAACTGGTTTGCTCCACATAGTCCAATTCACTACCGCAACCTGCGTCTTTGTGCAGTATGTCGTCAATATTTTTAAAAGTCTGCTCGAACATTATTTATCTCTGTTTTCATCAATTTGTAAAGTTATCATTCTTATCGGTGCGTTTGCAAAAAATGGCTCTTTTGGTTTTACTCACGATGTAATGATTATTAATTGGTGTTCGTGAATGCTTCGCATTTGCGAAGGATCGGCTTTGTGTTTCGGGCAAAACCAAATGTGCCATTTGTGCGTTGGCAATTCAAAATATTTTGTGCGTTGGGAAAAAAATTAAAACACAGAAGGGTAGGCAATGAGTGTCGGTTTACTCTTTGTCCGTTTGTTGTATCGTTTGTATGTCTGTGTTCACCTGTCAAAATGGTTTACTTTTTTCTCGTTTAAGTCGGTCGTTTTCTTGTTGCGGTGTCGTCTTTTACGCTTGCACATAACTTGTCTATAACCCCCCATAAACTTTCGCAAATACATCCAAAATCAGTTGGCAATACGTAGTTCGTATGAGGATTTATCTTATCAACGAATATATACTTTTTTTTCATTACATATCATCAAAACAACTTTTTACTGGAGTTTCTCTGTTCACATGGGTCATGCCACCCGTGTGTCGCTATATTTTTTTAACCTATTTAAATTTTTCAGGAGCTTATCTTAAAGGTAATACTTTAATTGGAGATTCATTGCTGGCAGAGTATATCCGACAAAATTTGAACTTTTGCAATCATGCTAAGTGTAGTAATTTTTGTATCAACAAAAAAAAGTATAATTGCGTTTCAGGCTGATTGTAAAATAGTAAGCTAAAAATGGAGTAAAAGCAAATTGCGCACTTTAATTGGTTTTTATGCACGTAAATGAAGGCAAAAAACAAATTTTGTTCAAATATTTTGACACTAATAAAAAAGTAATATATTTGCCCCCTCAAAAAAGTAAATAAAAGAAGAGATGAAAGCAGATATCCATCCAAAAAATTATAGAATGGTAGTATTCAAAGACATGTCAAACGACTATGCATTCTTAACGCGTTCGACAGTGGACACCAAAGAAACTATTAAGTGGGAAGATGGTAATGAGTATCCGTTATTCAAGTTAGAGATTTCTCATAAATCACATCCGTTTTTTACCGGTACCAATATGTTAATTGATACTGCAGGACGTATTGATAAGTTCAAAAAACGTTACGCAAATAAGAAGTAAGCAATTTATTTTTAACAATATGTAAAAAGCCTTCCAATTTGGAGGGCTTTTTTTATATACTCGCATTATGAATGTGATATTATTTGATGGTAAAAACCGTAACAATTTGTTACCATTTACTTTTACTCGTCCTGTTTCAGAAATCAGAGTTGGTATATTAACCATTACTGAAAAATGGGAGAGATATTCCGGTATAAAACCTTCTTTTAAAACACAAGATTATTTGAGTGCTAAATATCCACTTAATACGTCATCCCGTAATTTATTGATTAATGGCAGTGTTTGCCCTTCACAATTATTATGGGATGAAATTAAAAGTTTAAACAATCATGAAGCATTGTATAGTGGCGATACATTGCTTGCATGTGTAATTGATGCTAATGAAGTAACTGATTTTACCGAGGATACATTTGTAGCAAAAATCAAAAAACAAACTGCATTAAATGATATACTCATAATTAATTACTCGTATGATATTTTTTCTAAAAACGGAAGAGCAATAGAAGAAGACTATGAGTTAGTAACACATGGCAGAACAAGTTCACCAATTTCAAGCACTAATCAAACGGTAAATGCCGATAAAATATTTATTGAACCCGGGGCATCTGTTGAGTTTAGTATTTTAAATGCTTCTACCGGGCCTATTTATATTGGTAAAGATGCCGAAATTATGGAAGGTTGCAAGGTAAGAGGTCCATTTGCAATTTGCGAACATGGCGGATTAAAAATTGATGCAAAAGTATATGGTCCAACTACAGTTGGTCCACATTGCAAAGTAGGAGGCGAGGTAAATAATGTGGTGTTTTTTTCATACAGCAACAAAGGCCACGATGGATTTATGGGAAATGCAGTAGTAGGCGAGTGGGTAAATGTTGGTGCTGATACAAATAACAGTAATCTTAAAAATACATACGATGAAGTAAAACTTTGGAGTTACACAACGGAACGTTTTGAAAAAACCGGATTAACATTTTGTGGTGTAATGTTGGCAGATCATGCAAAGTGTGGTATTAATACCATGTTTAATACCGGAACAGTTGTAGGTGTAGGAGCAAATATTTTTGGTGCCGGATTTCCACGAAACTTTATTCCAAGTTTTGCATGGGGCGGTGCACAAGGATTTGATACTTTTGTGTTAAATAAATTTTATAAAACCGCAGAAGCTATGTGTGCTCGCAGAAAAGTTGTTTTTAGTGAAATAGATAAAGCTATTATTCAGCATGTATTTAACCAAACAGCTAAGTATCGGTTTTGGGAAAAAGGAGCTTAATCTGCGTTATAAGTTGCTCCAGCTTTTTCATATTCTTCCCACCAGGTAGGGTATGATTTTTCTACACATTCTGCATCAGTAATTCCAATTTTTGAAAATAATGGTGATAGTAATGAAAATGCCATTGCCATACGATGGTCTTCATACGATTGTAATAAAATCGAATCTTTAATTTGTAATGTATTATTCGGAATTATCTGTAAGCTGTTTGTTGTGTGGTGTATGTTAAAACCACATTTTTTCAACTCTTTACACAACACATCCAAGCGGTTGCTTTCTTTTACTTGTAAGTGCGAAACATTGTTTAAAGTTAGTGCACGTTGGTTTGCACAAGCTACAACAGTAAGCACAGGAACTAAGTCCGGAAAGTTTTGCATGTCAAATACTAAAGCTTCTTGGTTGCAGTTATTTACATAGTTAAGTAGTAAACCCTCTTGTGTTTGCAAGGTATGTACGCCTAAAGGTTTCATAAATTGTACAATGTTTTCATCTCCCTGCAATCCGCTTAGTGTTAAGTTTTCAATTGTTAATTCTTTGGTTTTGCTAATTGCAACAAAGCCAAACCAAAAAGCTGCCGAGCTCCAATCTGCTTCGCAAATTATTGATTTATTTTCTCTGCTATATTGGGGTTGTATAAAGATGGTATTATTATGTGTTTTAATATCAATTCCACATTGTTTCATCAGTTCAATTGTCATGTGTATATACGTTGATGAAACTGTATTGCCGTTTAATGATACAGCAAGTTCTGTATTTAAGTTTGAAGCACTTAGTAGTAATGCACTTACATATTGACTGCTAATGCTTGAGTCAATAGATATTGAGCCACCATTTAGTTTTTTACCATTTATTTTAATTGGTGCAAATCCGGATTTATTTGTATATGCAATGTCAGCTCCAAGCATTTGTAGTGCTTTTACTAATGGTTCAACCGGACGACTTCGCATACGTTCATTGCCATCTAATGTAATTGTACAACCCGGAGTAGTTGCAAAATATGCAGTTAAAAAACGAAAACATGTTCCTGCATTCTTCACATTAATATAACCGGTTGAAGTGTTTAAAGCTTCTTGTAATATCAACGTATCATCTGCCTGTGAAAGATTAGTAATTTGTATGGAGTTACCAATGATTTTTTGCAAAACCAAAAGCCGGTTGCTAATACTTTTTGATGTAGGAATTTTAACCTTACATATAGCTTTTGGATGTAATGTTATCCATCGGTTGCTCATAAACTATCATAATAATTTAAGGCCAAAGTTATTTGCGATTCGTTACAGGTATTATTTATTTTTCCTTTTCCAATCCGTTTAAGTAAAGTAAAATTAATACCATCTGAATTGTTTTTCTTATCCTGATACATCAGTTCAATTACATCTTTCAGTTGAATATTTCGGAATGAATATTTCGGAAAAAATTTTAAAACAATTGCTTCAATAGCTTGAAGTTCTTTACTACTCAATTCACTGCAAGTGTTAGATAAATAGGCTTCGCACAACATACCAATTGCTATCGCTTCGCCATGTATTAATGGAGCTTTGTCATGTAATAATGAATATGCTTCAATTGCATGTCCAATGGTATGGCCAAAATTTAATAATTTTCTTTCCCCCTGTTCAAAAGGGTCTTTCTTTACAATGGATGATTTTATTTTAATTGATTCTAATATCAGGTATTCTAAGTCAGCGCTGTCAATAGATTGCATCTTATTTATGTATTCCCAATAAGCTTCGTCATCTATTAAAGCGTGCTTAATAATTTCTGCCAGCCCACTTAAAATTTCTCTTTCGGGTAAAGTTTTTAAAAATCTTGGATAAATATAAACAGCAGCCGGAGGTTGAATTGTACCAATACAATTTTTAATAGTGTTGTAATCTATTCCGGTTTTACCACCTATGCTACTATCTACCATTGCAAGTAAGGTTGTAGGAACCTGAATGTAATCAATACCTCGCTTGTATGTTGCTGCTGCAAATCCACCCAAATCGCCTAATACTCCTCCGCCCAAGTTTATTAATACACTTTGCCTGTCGGCTTTGTGTTGCAATAATTCATTCCATATTATTTGTGTGCTTGTTATATTTTTGTTACTCTCTCCACTTGTAATGCGAATTATTTTTATATCAAATAGGATTTGAGATACGATAGGCAAACAGCATTTTTCTGTGTTTTCATCTACCAGTACAAACACCTGTGAATACGAACGCTCGATGAGGTGTGCAAGCAATGCATCCAGCGTATCATCACCAAGTAATATACTATAATCTTTTGCGTTTATCTCTTTCACTTTACGTATAATTAATATGTTTTATAATTTAAACATTGTTCTGATTAGACGATAAAATATATTCCAATAATTCATCACAGGCAGATGAGAGTAGTTGATATACGTTTACAAAATCCGAATAATTTCCATAGTATGGATCAGGAACTTCTAATGTGTTGTTTGTATTATTACCACGCATCATTAATACAGGTGTAGTGTTGTTTTTAGGCCTTTTTGATTCAACATCCATCCGGTTTTGTTTATCCATAACCACAATGTAATCAAAATTGTTAAAATCATTTGCTGTAAATGCACGTGCTCGGTGTGTAAGTTTAAATCCATTTTCTTCTGCTACTTGTCTGCTTCGTATGTCAGGAAGTTTACCAATATGATAAGATGCAGTACCTGCTGAATCTACATGAAACAAATGGCTCTTTTTATTATTTTTAATGGTTTGTATAAATACACCTTCGGCTAAAGGTGAGCGACAAATATTGCCTAAGCAAACAAATAACACACGAATCATTTAGCTAAAATACAAATTTAATTAAATTAGCACTCGTGAAAATTCGATATTTTATAGTTTTATTGGTGCTACTACTACAATTTAGTTGTGGGAAGAATAAATATCGGTATGGTTTTTTTGATGGCAATTGGGTTGAGCAAAGCTATTTGGATACTGTGGTTAAGTATAGGTCAGTGTATAAAGCATCGGCATTACCTTTTACTGAATTGTGTTTCAAACGATATGTAGATTCTGTTTATTTTATTAACCTTTCCGGTAATGTTACAGCTTATGCAATTGAAAATGTAGCTGCAAACCGAGTACATATTTTGGCAAAAGAACAGCCAAATAATTTATTTTTTAATCGCTTTTCATACGAAATGTTTTTGGGTGATTCCGATAGTGGAGATAAGTTTGTGTCGGTTGATAATTTATTAGTTGATTCTTTTTCTAATATCGGAATACCGTCAAGCAGAATATTTACCATACACTCCATAGTATTGGGCGGTATTTACAAACAGCCAGATAATGCAATACCCATACAGTTTTTTGTAAAAGGAAAAATTAGTGGTTGGGATTTGTATTCCGGTTACGAAGTTTGTTTGACCGATGCTGATAGAAAAAACTTTATGGGAGATGTTGTTCTGCTTACTAACACAAAAACAACCGATGCTTACACTTGGGAATGGAAAGACAACAGTTTAAAATTAACCGCATTGGATATAATGGATAACACCTACAAAAAATCATCACGAACATTTACATTTACCAAACTTAAATAACCTATGCCGGATAATGGTTTAGCTCTTTTTGTTGAAGTAATTCTACCCTTACCGTTGCCCAATGTATATACTTACAGAGTGCAAACGGAATTGATGGATGAAATAGCAATAGGCAAAAGAGTTATTGTTCAGTTTGGAGCAAGAAAATTTTATACGGCAATTGTATGTAAATTATCCGAAACACCACCTGCAGGTTATGAAGCGAAGTACATCACAGCTATACTTGATGATACTCCGTTGATAAGCGAAAATCAATTGAAATTTTGGCGATGGATGGCATCTTATTATATGTGTGCAATTGGCGATGTAATGGCTGCAGCCATACCGGCACCATTTCGCATAGAAAGTGAAACTGTTATAAAGTTAAATCCAAATTGTGATGTAGATGCAATTGATTTATCCGATAAGGAGTTTTTGATTACGGAAGCGCTAACCTTAGTATCGCAATTGAGTATAACAGAAATTACCAAAATATTGGATTCAAAAAATGTGTTTGGTGTACTTAAAAGTTTATATAAAAAAGATGTTATAATTTATTCAGAAGACATTTCGGAAAAATATAAACCTAAAACAATTACTTGTTATCGCTTAGCAGATAATTACAAAAGTGAAGCGGAGCTACATAAATTGTTTGATAAATTAGAAAAGAAACAAAAACAATTGGATGTATTGATGGCGTATGTTCAATTGAGTTATAAGCATGAGCATATAAGCAAAGCACTATTGTTAAATTTTGCTTCAATAAGCGAAAGCTCGATAACTACTTTGGTTAAAAATGGAATTCTGATAGAGTACAAGCAAAAAGTGGATAGATTGGTTAGTGAAACAGCAATTATTGAAAACTTTTTATTGAATGACTTTCAGCAGAAAGCTTATTTGGAAATTAAAGAGCAGTTTGTAGAAAAAAATGTAGTGTTATTGCATGGTATTACAGCAAGTGGTAAAACCCATGTATATGTAAAGTTGATAGAAGAACAATTGTTGCTGAATAAACAAGTTTTGTTGTTGCTTCCGGAAATTGCACTTACCTCGCATATTGTTAAGCGAATTAAAAAATATTTTGGTGAAAAGGCTCTTGAGTTTCATTCCAAAATTGGTTCAAACGAAAGGGTAGAGGTGTGGAAACGAATTAAAGAAGGTAAACCAATTGTACTGATTGGTGCACGTTCGGCTGTGTTTATGCCTTTTGAAAATTTAGGATTGGTAATAGTGGATGAAGAACACGAAACTACCTACAAACAACAAGACCCCGCACCTCGTTATCATGCTAGGGATAGTGCAATATATTTAGCACAGCTATGGAATGCTAAAACATTGTTGGGTTCAGCTACTCCTTCTTTTGAAAGCTATTATAATTGTATTGATAGTAGATATGGATTAGTGGAAATGAACACACGATATAGTGAGGTACAACCACCCAAAATTATTACTGCAAATTTAGCTGAAGATATGCGTACCAAAAGTATGCACGGACATTTCACAAAATTGCTTTATGAAAAAATAGCAAAAGCATTAGCGAATAAACAGCAGGTAATTTTGTTTCAGAATAGGAGAGGATATGCACCTATTATGGAATGTGAACAATGTGGATGGACTCCAAAGTGTGTGAATTGCGATATTAACCTGACGTATCATCGGTATAATGATTCATTAAAATGCCATTGTTGTGGATATGCAATTAAATCACCAACACAGTGTGTAGCATGTAGTTCGCATAAGGTTGCATTAAAAGGATTTGGTACCGAAAAAATTGAGGATGATTTGCAAATACTTTTTCCGGATGCACGCTTATTACGATTAGACTTAGATACAACACGAACCAAACACGGTCATGCAGAAATAATTTATAGCTTTGAGAAACACGAAGCCGATATTTTAGTAGGCACACAAATGTTAAGTAAAGGATTGGATTTTGGTAATGTAACTTTAGTAGGAGTAATTAATGCAGATCAGTTGTTATCGTTTCCTGATTTTCGATCACACGAAAGAGCATACCAACTAATTTCGCAAGTAAGCGGAAGAGCAGGTAGAAATAAAATTCAGGGTGAAGTTGTAGTTCAAACCAAACAACCGGAGCATCATGTTATTCAAGAGGTAATTAAACAGCAATATCAACGCTTATATGCAAATGAAATTGCTGATCGGGAAAGGTTTTTATATCCGCCATTTACACGACTAATTAAGTTAATTGTAAAACATAAAGATTATAAGACATGTGAAGAAGCAGCCTTTGCACTTCAGCGATTTTTATATACTCGGTTTGGGCAAAATATCATCGGCCCGGAAAGTCCTTATATAAGTAGGATAAAGAATTTTTACATCAAAGAAATGCTTATAAAAATAAAGCGAACTTCGCCTCATTTAAATGTACTAAAACAGTTTATTCAAACAGGAATACTTGAGATTAATACAAATAAGAAATTCAAAAGTGTTTTTATCTATGCAGATGTTGATCCATATTAATTCATCCCATTAATATAGGTTCATTGCATTATACCAATTATTTTTTACTGTAGTTAGGAGCTTCTTTTGTAATTGTAATATCGTGTGCATGGCTCTCTTTAGCACCGGCATTGGTAATTTTTACAAATTTTGCTTTTTGTAAGTCTTTTATTGTTTTAGCACCTACATATCCCATTCCTGCACGTAAACCTCCAACATATTGATAAATCACATCTTTTAAGTTGCCTTTATATGCCACCATTCCTACTATTCCTTCCGGTACTAATTTAGCAATTTCTTCTTCAGCATCCTGAAAGTAGCGATCTTTGCTTCCTTCTTTCATTGCTTCTATACTGCCCATTCCTCTGTAGGATTTAAATTTTCTACCTTCATATATTATAGTCTCTCCAGGCGATTCTTCGGAGCCGGCAAATATACCGCCACTCATTACCGTGCTTGCTCCTGCTGCTAATGCTTTTACTATATCTCCACTGTATCGTATTCCACCATCAGCTATTACCGGCACACCACTATTTTTTATTGCTTTGGATGCATCATAAATGGCAGACAATTGCGGCATGCCAATACCTGCAATAATTCGGGTTGTACAAATTGAACCGGGTCCTACACCAACTTTTACCGCATCTACACCGGCATTTACTAAAGCTTTTGCTCCTTCACCTGTGGCTACATTGCCCGCTATTATATCCAATGAAGGAAATATTTTACGTAGTCGTTTTATTTCTTTTAATACAAATGCACTATGTCCATGTGCTGTATCTATTGTTATTACATCTACTCCGGCTTTTACCAATGCAGCAATTCTATCTTCAGTTTCGGGTGTAACGCCAACAGCAGCACCTACCAATAACCTGCCATGCACATCTTTGCATGAGTTCGGGTTATTTTTTAGTTTTAAAATATCGCGGTATGTTATTAGTCCAATGAGTTTACCCTTTTTATCTACTACAGGCAATTTTTCTATTTTATATTTCTGTAATATGGATTCGGCTTTTTTCAAGTCAGTTCCTGATGGTGCGGTGATTAAGTTTTCTTTGGTCATTATCTCACTCACCTTTTTGCTCAATTGCTTTTCAAAACGCAAATCTCTATTGGTTAAAATTCCCATCAATTTAAAATTATCATCAACAATAGGGATACCACCAATATGATTTTCGCTCATGATGCGATGTGCTTCTTTTAATGTAGCGGTAACAGGTAGTGTTACCGGGTCCAAAATCATTCCGCTTTCGCTGCGTTTTACTTTTCTCACTTCATCTGCTTGACGTTCGATACTCATGTTTTTATGCAACATGCCTAAGCCACCCTGTTGTGCCATAGCTATCGCCATTTGGTACTCGGTAACTGTATCCATAGCTGCCGATAAAATGGGAATATTTATTTTAATGTTGCGTGTGAGTTGTGTGGAGGTGTTTACCTCGCGAGGAAGTACCTCTGAAAATGCAGGAAGTAATAAAACATCATCAAATGTTAAACCTTCACCGTAAAATTTGGACTTATCGTTAATCATAGCAAACAATACCTTATATTATTTGCCGTGCAAATGTAAAGGAATAAACTTAATTCTTTGAATTTATTTTTTGCGATTTGTTTTTTGCTGCTACTTGTATTGTTTTAAGGCTGTTTTAAGTTGATTTAATATTTCTTGTTGTAGAGTTTTTGGGCGAATAACTTTTACCTTATTGCCATAACTTAGTATTTGTGCTGTTAATTCGTATGAGAGGATAACATGTAACGTAATTCTAAATTCTTGCTCATTGTCTATTTCAATTTTTTGGGTTTGATGCAATGGCATACTTTTAATGTATGGAGCTTCGCTTGGATGAAACTGCAATTCTATTTCTTGTGCAATTAAATTATTTACCGAAATACCGAATGAGTACTTAAAATATTCTGCCGGGCTAAAATTTTTATCGCGTTCAAAATTTTGTTGAGTTGGTAATAGTTGTTTTATGCGTTCAAGTGCAAAAGTTTGAATATTGTTTTTGGATGTAAGTTTGCCAATTACATACCACCGGTTACGGTATTCTTTTAGTGCATACGGATGAATTTCGTAATGTTTTATTTCAGTATGATTATAACCTTGGTAGTGCATCATTACTGCTTTATGTTCTTTTATACTTAACAGTAATGGATTTAAAAATTCATTTCCTTTTTGGCTCAGTCCTTTTTCGGTTTCTATTACTTGTAAAAAATCGTCATTGCCAAATACGTTTCTAAGGTTTACATATTCTTCAATTTTTTCAACCGATTGTACAAATTGTGTAATTGGCTCAATGCCTTCAAACTGTTTTAGCAATGAACAAGCAAACTCCAAAGCATATAGATCTTCTTGTTTTAATGGTAAATTATTTATGCTGTAATCCTTGTCGGTGTAGTAATATCCGCGTTGCTTGCGATCATATTCAATGGGTGCAAAGTATCCTAACTCTTCATCAAATTTCATGTCATAAATATCCCCATCAATTGTGCGGGCACTTACTTTACCTAGTCCATTACAAGCGTCAATTAATTCTTGCTTAGAGGGGAATTTTTTGAATTTATTTCGTAATGCTCCATCAATAATCCGATAGCGTATAAAAGCATTTTTATTTTTTGGCATGATGCAAAGTACAATTTATATCAAAAATTATTAAGCGCAATACGGAATTATTTGCTATCAATATGAAAAACTTCTATCTGATAAGTTAACTTATAAAGATTGTTTATTGCATAAAAAACCTCCTCAATTTTTTTAAAAGAGGAGGCAATTATGTACTTTAGGATAGCTTTATTTAAAATCGGGTTTGCTTGTATTGGCTGTACTTGCAGGCAATACAGGTAATGTTAAGGCTTCTTTAGGTAGTTCACCGGTTAAAGATTGTAAAAAAGCTTCTATGCTATTTATCTCGTCTGCATTAAGTTTTTTGTTTAGTTGTATTTCACTCATTATCGCAATGGCTTCTTTTAAATCCCAAATACTTCCATCATGAAAATAAGGGTAAGTATGTTCAATATTTCTAAGTCCGGGAACTTTAAAAAAGTATTTATCAGCCTCCGATTTGGTAACATCTTTTCTCCCTTCATCCTTATTCTTGCTACCGGTTAATGCCCAATAATCTTTATTTACACCAAATTTCTGAAAAGTTGAGCCACCAATTGCATTGCCTAAATGGCAAGTAACGCATCCAACATTAATAAACGTTTCCATACCTTTTTTCTCGTCTGCTGTTAATGCATTGCCATCGCCTTTTAAATATTTATCAAATCTTGATGGAGTAATAAGCGTTCTTTCAAAAGCTCCAATTGCATTTGCAATGTTGTTGTATGTGATTGGTTTTTCTTTGTTCGGAAATGCATTTTTAAACCACGTTTCATACGTTGGAATAGATGCTATTCTGTTTACAGCAAAATCTTCGTGTGGTGTAGCCATTTCTACCGGATTTAAAATTGGACCTTTGGCTTGTTCTTCTACATTTTCGGCACGGCCATCCCAAAATTGCATTTTATGTAATGCTGCGTTAAAGCTGGTTGGCGAGTTTCTGCCTCCAAATTGCCATTTATGTCCGGGTGAGGTTGGCAAGTTATCAACCCCATAGGTAGCAATATTGTGGCAACTATTACAACTAATAACTCCACTTTTACTTAGTCTGGCATCAAAGTATAAAGCCTTACCCAATGCAATCTTGTTTTTCTCGGTTTCAGAGATAGCCTCATTTACTTCAGGTAGCGAACCGAATATTTGTCCGGCACGTTTAATAAGTGCTTGGTCTGCCTCAGTAAGGTTGCTTGATTGTGCTTTTACTGATTCGGTGTTTTCTGTAGTTTTATTCTGGTTACAGGATGCGATTCCGTATCCAAAGCCAGCAATTAAAATCAGCGAATAAATTTTGTTACGTGTATCCATTTTATTGTCATTTTTTTGCAATATATCTCTAAATGGCAGGAGATAAAAATGGCTATTAAGTAAAGTTATACAGAAATATTTAATACTTCTTTTGCTCTATTAGTTCTACGGTTCACATTTTCAATAAGCTATGTTTTGCAATATATATTTATATACCCTTGACAAACTCGTTTAAAGTATTACCTTCGCACCTCGTTTTATTGTACTATTTTAGGCTAAATAGTGCATAAATATTAAGTAAGATACATAATCGCATACAGAATACATGAAATTATCTCAATTTAAGTTTAACTTAACAGACAGTTTAATTGCTAAGTACCCTGCTGATATACGCCATGAAAGTAAAATGATGGTATTGGATAGAAAAAAGGGAAAAATTGAACACAAAGTATTTAAAGACATACTGGATTATTTTGACGACAGAGATGTAATGATAAATAACAACACGCAGGTTTTTCCGGCAAGGTTGTATGGCAGTAAAGAAAAAACAGGTGCTAAAATTGAAGTTTTTTTATTACGTGAGTTGAATAAAGAAATGAAATTATGGGACGTATTAGTGGATCCGGCTCGTAAAATCCGTGTAGGAAATAAACTTTATTTTGGCGATGATATATTAGTAGCTGAAGTGGTTGATAATACCACATCAAGAGGTAGAACAATACGCTTTTTGTTTGATGGGCCGGATGAAGAACTTTGGAAGTTAATTGAAAAATTAGGCGAAATGCCAATTCCAAAATACATGGGACGCCCTGTTGAAAAATTAGACAAAGAAAGATTCCAAACTATTTTTGCAAAAAAAATTGGAGCAGTTTCACCACCTAATGCAGGGTTGCACTTTACTAAAGAGTTAATGATGCGTATGGAGATTAAAGGAGTAAATTTTGCCGAAGTTACTGTTCATAATGGGTTAGGTGCATTTCGTGCAGTAGAAGTAGAAGATTTAACTAAACATAAAATGGATAGTGAATATTTTGATATTCCTGCTGAAACATCCAAAATAGTAAATAGAGCAAAAGACGAAAAACGTAAAATATGTGCAGTAGGTTCTTCAGTAATGCGCGCAATTGAATCATCCGTTTCATCTACTGATAGACTTAATGTAAATAGCGGATGGACAGATAAATTTTTATTTCCTTACCACGATTTCCGTATTGCAAATAGCATGATAACAAATTTTCATGCTCCGGAATCAACATTAGTAATGATGGCTGCCGCTTTTGCCGGATATGATGCTTTAATGGAAGCATATCAGGAAGCTATAAAAAAGAAGTATAAATTCATGACCTATGGTGATGCATTATTAATTCTATAATATTGAAAAGCCACTCCAACCGAGTGGCTTTTTTATTTGTATCATGAGGGTTAATAAAATATTTTCGTACACATGTCAACACAACATAAAAATCTTTCATCAACAAATCTTGAAATAGAAGACTACTTTAAAACTGTTTCAATTGGTATTGTAGTTTCTGAGTGGAATACAGAAATAACAAACGCTTTAAAAGAAGGTGCAATTGCATTTCTAAAACAAGCTGGTGTTCAATCACAAAATATAAAAGTTCAATTTGTACCCGGAAGTTTTGAACTTACACTTGGAGCACAATGGATGGCTCAATTGGAAAATATTGATGCTGTAATTTCATTAGGTTGTGTAATACAGGGCGAAACAAAGCATTTTGATTTTATATGTGATGCTTGTGCTAATGGTATTACGCAAGTTGGTTTAAAATTTAACAAACCTGTTGTATTTGGCGTACTTACCACTAATACAATGCAACAAGCAATTGACAGGTCAGGCGGAAAGTATGGAAACAAAGGAACTGAGGCTGCTGAAACGGCATTGAAAATGCTTCAGGCAAAGAATAATTTGTTTGCTGATAAATCGAATAACAGATAAAACAATTATAATTGAAGTGAATTTATAATATGCGTAATTCTGTTTTTGTATTGATGTTTTTGCTTTCTCTTTTTTCATGTAAAAAAGAGTTTGAAGGAGAGTATAACTCAGGCAACTATCCGGAAACATTTATGGTGGTTGATAGTATTTTTCGAAATGGTGAAATTCGTTATACAACTACTGTTGAAGCACATTGGTGGGGTACAATTGAGTCGGGTTATATAAAAGGCTTTGAAGTAAGCACGGATAACATGGCAACATGGACATTTACTGCCAAACAAAATGGTACATTTGTATTAACTCTACCTATTGGTTCCGATACTGCAAATATCCCACTATTTGTACGTGCCGTTTCTGACAAGGGATTAACTGACCCAACTCCTGCATCACTTATTTACCCAATACGAAACTCCATGCCTTCTATTAATTTTATTGGCGATGATACAAATCGTACTTCTTCGTTTCCAGCATTGTGGCTTTCGTGGATTATAAAGGATGATGATGGACCTGCTGATATTGATTATATTGAATTGGCATTAAATGATACTGTATCAAATAAAATAACTTTGCCATCATCCGTAGTAAATACAACCTTAGTGGGTGAAAAAAACGGATTAAATTTTACCGGAGATTTTATAGTTTATAATAACCCGCAAAAAATACTTTTCGGTCAGAAATTATCCGGAATTTTATACAACGATAGTAATACTATTCTTATTCGAGCAGTAGATAAAAGTGGTGGAAAATCCGATTGGGATGTATTGCGTTTGTATATCCGTAAACCCGGAAATGGACTACTGTTTATAAGCGATTATACCGGCTCAAGCCGAACAAGAGCTTTAAATTTTTATAAATCTCGTATTCAAAATCTAGGCTCCGCTTATTCTGCCTACGATATTGTTCAGTCCTCTGCACGTGAGTTGCCAACCGATAATTTTGCTCTTACCAAAACATTTGAATATTTTAATCGTATTGTATGGATTACGAATAATTACATTCAAAGCTTACGCACTGCCCAACTTACAACATCTTCATTTTTTACTAATGGAGGAAAAATGTTTTTGGCATTGGAGTTTATATCATCCGAAAGAAGCAATGATGACCCCGCATTTAGTTTTACACCTATAAAAGAATTGGTAAACAGTGGCGATAGATTACTAAAAATGAAAATGGGTGATAAAATTATTCCTTATGATTTATCTTGGCCTTCCTTAAAAGCATCTGAACCTATTGATTACGCTATCCCATTTTTTACGCATACTACTTCATCCGGATTATATGCATACGATTCGCTTGCTACTGCTCAGTTAACCTCAACAGGTTTAGGAAACAGCTTCCCTTGGACAGGTCAAAGCAACGTATTGAGTAAACGTATAAATACACAATCCGGTAAAACCGATATGGTAGTTCTTACTGTACCTATGTATTTAATGAATGGTGATAATAATGCAGATGATTTCTTTCAAAAAATTGTGTTAAACGAATTACAATTTTAAGCTTTGAAAAACATAGTAATTTTTGCCTCAGGTAGCGGAACTAATGCACAAAATATTTGTGAGAAATTTAAAGATAACACAAAAGTAAAAGTTGCAGCACTATTTTGTAATAATCCAAAGGCAAAGGTAATTGAGCGAATGAAGCAATTTGATGTGCCTGTGCATTTATTTTCAAAAGAAGATTTTAAAAACGAAGAAAAATTTAAATCGGAACTTGCACAATACACACCGGATTTAATTGTATTAGCTGGATTTCTGTGGTTAATTCCATCTTATCTGGTAAATGCTTATCCTAAGCAAATAATTAATATTCATCCTGCATTGTTACCTAAGTTTGGCGGAAAAGGCATGTATGGACATTTTGTACATGAAGCTGTGCTGAAAAAGAAAGAAAAAGAACACGGCATTACAATTCATTTTGTAAATGAAAAGTACGATGAGGGGTCACCTATTTTTCAAGCAAAGTTTGAGGTGAAAAAAACGGATACAATTGAGGATGTTCAAAAGCAAATTGCATTACTTGAAATGCAATATTTCCCTGAAGCAATTTTGCGAGTATTAGGTATATAACCTTAGTGCTTAATTTTTTTAATCAAGCTAATTCTCCTACTTTCGCAGGATGAATTTAAGCACAAATACAACCCAATCCCAATACTTTATTGACTTAGAAGATCGCTTCGGTGCACACAATTATCATCCTTTACCTGTAGTGATTGAACGTGCCGAAGGAATATTTATGAACGATGTAGAAGGACGGCAATATTTTGATTTTTTATCAGCATATAGTGCGGTTAATCAAGGACACTGTCATCCACGTATTATTAATGCATTGGTAAATCAAGCCAAACAACTTACTTTAACAAGTAGAGCTTTTTATAATAACCTATTGGGCGAGTATGAGAAATACATTACCACTTTATTAGGATACGATAAAGTATTACCAATGAATACCGGAGTAGAGGGTGGTGAAACTGCAATAAAATTAGCAAGAAGATGGGGGTATGTAGTAAAGAAAATTCCCGAAAATCAAGCAACAATTTTATTTGTTGAAGGAAACTTTTGGGGAAGAACTTTGGCTGCGGTATCATCCAGTACCGACCCAAGCAGTTATTCTCAGTTTGGTCCGTTTATGCCGGGCTTTAATCTTGTACCTTATAATAATTTAGAAGTATTGGAAAATGCGTTTAAAGCTAATCCAAGTATTGCAGCATTTATGTTTGAGCCTATACAAGGCGAAGCCGGTGTTGTTGTTCCTGATGAAGGCTATATTACAAGTGTTCGGAATCTTTGTACCAAGTATAATGTATTGATGATTGCTGATGAAATACAAACCGGATTGTGTAGAACCGGACGCATGCTTGCATGTGATTACGAAAATGTAAAACCGGATATTTTAATTTTAGGA